>CALZEK010000016.1 GCA_945639745.1 uncultured Bacillaceae bacterium | reverse complement strand
CTTTTACAACTGTCACATCTGAATTGACTCTTTTAGCTTGCTCAACTGCTTCATCAATTGAGTATGCAACATGCCCTTTAGGAACATTTACACCATATTCTCTTAAAATATTTTTACTTTGATACTCATGAATATTCATTCTTTATCCTCCAATCAAATTTAACAATATATTCATTGTAGTAGATTTCCTTACTTTATACAAAGGATAACTAATATTAATTTTTAGTGATTAATATTAGTTATCACTTTTATTTCTTTGACTAAAGTAATTCTTTAATTGGAGAAAAGGATTTTCTATGGATTGGCGTAATTCCATGCGCTGCAATAACTGATAAATGTTCCTTTGTACCATACCCCATATGTTTATTAAATTTATATAGGGGATACTTTTGATGATAATTAGTCATAATTCTATCGCGTGTTACTTTAGCTAAAATACTTGCAGCTGCAATACTTAAGCTTTTAGTATCTCCCTTGATAATAGATTCATAGGGCGTATCATTATCGGGTAAATTTACTGCATCAATTAATAAAAGATCAGGTTTTATTTTCAAACCTTTATATGAATTCTTCATTGCAAGAATTGTTGCTTGATATATATTTATTTTATCAATCATTGATTCATCGACTACTTCTACAGAATAACTAAAAGCATATTTAGTAATATATTCATAAAATAAGTTGCGATTTGTTTTATTTATTTGTTTGGAATCAGTTAAACCTAAGAGTTTAAAATCATCAGGCAAAATTACTGAAGCTGCCACAACTGGACCTGCAAGAGGACCTCTTCCTGCTTCATCAATACCTGCAATTAGTTTTATATTATTATTTTTATATTGATTATCAAACTTATTTAGCTTTTCAAAGGCATTTATTAATTCTGCTTGTTTTTGTTTCTTATTTTCAATTTTCATTAAGATTTTTTTAACACCTTGTCGTGAATCGAGCCTTAACTCTTCTACCATTTCATCAGTTAGTTGATTTGAATCGTATAATGTATTAATTTCTTTTATTGTTTTATTATTCACCTAATCACTCCATAAAAAAAGAATATGTTTAGCATATTCTTTTACTCTAATGAGATTTTCCCTAACTTTCCAGCTCTAAAATCTCTTAACACTATTTGTGAAACTTTTTCAAAATTCACATGACCCCCACTTTCTAATGCGCCACGTTTTTTCCCAATAGTAACAAAAACTTCCCACATATCATCAATATTGCGAAGGTCATATCTTTCTTGAATACTTTCTGGGTAATGCTCAAACAAATAAGTTAATAGGAAAGCTGTTACATCATCAGCTGGTATTAAATTATCTTTAATTGTTCCTATAATTGCTAATCGTTTTCCATCATCTGGATTTTCAAACTTAGGCCACAAAATACCTGGCGTATCTAAAAGTTCAAAATCTTTATTAATCTTTATCCATTGTTGATGCTTTGTAATTCCAGGTCGATCACCAATTCTAGCTATTTTACGATTTACAAATCGATTTATTAACGTCGATTTACCAACATTAGGGATACCAACCATCATTGCTCGAACAGGTCTTTTATTAACCCCTTTATCCGTCATTCGTTTTTGAGATTCTAAGCCAACAGAATGAATTAATTGTATTGCTTTATGAATATCATTTTGATTATTAGCAGCTACAGCAATACTCTTTGTATGCTCATCATTTAATTTATTTAACCAATCTAGTGTTTTTTCATCATCGGCTAAATCACGTTTCATAAGTACAATCACTTTTTCCTTTTCTTTAATAACATCTTGTAACATTGGATTTTGTGATGAAAGTGGTGTTCTTGCATCAACAATTTCGACAACAACATCAACTAATTTTAAATTTTCTTCAACTTCTCTTCTTGCTTTAGCCATATGACCAGGAAACCATTGAATCATCTATTTCACAGCCTCTCTTATTTTACAAATTGTATACGTTGAAACGGCCAATATACTAGACTCGTTTTACCTACAATCTCATTTATATCGACCAAACCAATCATTCTACTATCCGTGGAATTACCTCTATTATCACCTAAGACAAGTACTTTATTTTCTGGAATAACATCATAATTTCCAGGAAGTGATTCTAAGGTGAAATCGATTGTTTCAATCTCTTCTTTATTGTTATTTAAAAAATATTCATCCGTTTTAATATCATTAATATATAGTTGATTATTTTTAACCTCTACATGTTCACCTGGCAGACCAATCACTCTTTTAATATAATCTTTTTCTTCAGTTGCGTGAAAAACAACAATATCAAATCTTTCTGGTTCACTAAAATGATAAGTAAATTTATTTACTAACATTTGATCTCTATCGTATAATGTAGGCTGCATAGAAGGTCCGTCAACTATAATTGGTGATATGATAAATCCACGAATTAAAAAGGCAATGATTAAAGCAATAATTATTGCTTTAATCCAATCAAATAACTCATTTTGTTTTTTTACCATAACTCTCCTCCAAAATAAATTAGCTCGCTTTCTCTATTGTAATCTAGCTAAAGCTATATTTCCATTCCTATATATTTTATTTTATATTTTATAGAGGAGTAAGGTTTTTCCTTCGGTTAATTTCTCTTCAATTACTTTTGCTTCAGTAAGATCTAAACCTAACTTTTGAAGAATTGCTTGTGTTTTTTCTGTTTGACTTTTAAATATATTTTTAACGAATGTTTCTACACCTTCTTCAATCAAACCAATTGTTGAAATATTAGCTTTAGTTGCCAATTCTTTTTTAATATGATTATCATATGCCATGACATACATATTTTCTTTTTTTATTCCTTTGGTCGCTAATTCTTTAACTAATATTAATAATTCTGTTTCATCTTTAAATTCAATAATCTTTGGTTTCATTTGAATACCTCTTTTTTGATATTTTGATATAAATAAAAATCTCAGTAGCTTTAAATATAGCTACTGAGATTATTTTAAAATTAACGACGCTCTTTAATTCTTGCTGCTTTACCACGTAAATCACGTAAGTAATATAATTTAGAACGACGAACTTTTCCGCGTCTAATTACTTTAATTGAATCTACTCGTGGAGAATGTAATGGGAAAGTACGTTCAACTCCTACGCCGTAAGAAATCTTACGAACTGTAAACGTTTCATGAATTCCACCATTTTGACGTCTAATAACGACTCCTTCAAAAACCTGGATACGCTCTCTGTCACCCTCAACAACTTTAACATCAACACTTACTGTGTCACCTGCACGAAATTCAGGACGATCGCTACGTAACTGATCTTTTGTAACACTTGCGATTAAATTTTGCATTTAACTTCACTCCCTTTAACTAATGTTCTTATCACGCTTATCTTGATAGCGGAACACCGTTTCTAGTACTTATAATTAAGCACATGATTCAATATACCATAAATAAACTTCAATATCAATTGTTTTTCTCGCTTTTTATTTCATCCAATAAAGCTTTATCTTCTTTGGATAATTCATAACTCTCTAAAAGATCAGGACGTCTATTCAACGTTCTTTTTAATGCTTCTTTTTTACGCCATTCTTCAATTTTAGCGTGATTACCTGAAAGTAATACTTCCGGGACTTTGAGCCCTTCATAATCTGCTGGTCTAGTGTAGTGCGGATGTTCTAATAAACCTGTAGAAAATGAATCTTCTAAAGCAGAATCTACATTACCTAAAACACCTGGTAACAATCTAACAACACTATCACTTACAACCATAGCACCTAGTTCTCCACCCGTTAAAATATAGTCACCAATTGAAATTTCATCAGTCACTAAATGTTGACGAATCCGCTCATCATAACCTTCGTAATGACCAGAGATAAATATTAAATGATCTTCTTTTGCTAATTCCTCTGCTTTTTCTTGAGTAAATCTTTCTCCTTGAGGACACATTAAAATAATTCGAGGCTTTGTTAAACTTTTTGATGTGATATCTTTAATTGCATCAAAAATCGGTTGTGGTGTTAAAACCATTCCTGCCCCTCCACCATATGGATAATCATCAACTTTTTGATGTTTGTTTTTTGTGTATTTTCTGAAATCAATTAAATTATATGAAAATTGTTTATTTGCTTGTGCACGTTTCATAATTGATTCATTAAAGATATTTTCAAACATATTAGGAAATAACGTTAATATATCGATTTGCATTAATCTAATAATCCTTCCATAACTTCTATTTCAACACGTTTATTAGTAATATCTACATGTTTAACTACTGAAGGTATAAATGGTATTAAAAATTCTTTGTTTTCTTTGTTTTTTACTACCCAAACATCATTAGCACCAGGAGACATAACTGAGTCAACAACACCTATTAATTCATTATTGCTTGTAAACACTTCACAACCAATGATTTCAAAGTAGTAGTATTCACCTTCAGCAAGCTTCCCTGCTTCAGATTTCTTAATTTTTAATTCTAATCCTTTTAAAGTTTCAGCATCTGTAATATGATTATATCCTTTTATTTTTAATAAACCATATTTATTCATTGTTCGATAATCTTCAATTTCAATTGGAACGGGTTCATTATTAGTATCAATTAAATAAATGATATTACCTATTGTAAATCTTTCAGGAAAATCAGTTTGTTCTATTATTTTAAGTTCACCATTAATACCATGAGTGTTAATTATTTTTCCGATTGTTAACATTTTATCACCTTATTCATTATCAATTCTTATTACGATATCATCTTTTATAATTATTGACGTTTCTTCTAAAAAATCTGTCCAATTCATTCCAACATTAACTTCGACAAGTGACTCCATTTTATTTTCTATAATTTCACTTCCAAGAGGTAATTGATGAAGTTGTTCTATTTTAAAATTTAATTGGTTTATCGAACTTTTTTTATTGTCTATTTCTACTTGAAAATGCTTTGCTATTTTATGAGTAGCATTCTTTTTTTCTTTTTGAAGTTTCCTCTTTTCAAAAAGAAGTTGTTCACATTCCAAATATAATTTTGCTTTTTTTTGCTTAAATTTATATTCTAAATCGCGTTTGCTTTTTTCTGTAATAACTTGTTTTATGAGAGTTTTTTTAATCACTTTCATAACTAATGAGATCCTCACTTTCATTTACTTTAACTCTTTTAGAAAGACAAAATATACTTTATCGTCTTAGTGGAAGCTAGGGGAGTATTTTAATAGAGGAATTAAAAATATAAAAAGAAAGAGGAAAAGGGCTCCCTTTTCCTCAAGTTACATAATATCTAAATATATGCGCTTATTCGTATCCGATTTAGCAGCATATACAACTGTTCGAATTGCTTTAGCTATTCGACCATTCTTACCAATGATTTTACCTACATCTTGTTCATTTACAGTTAAATGATAGATAAGTTTCTTTTCTTCTTCTTTCATTTTAACTACGATGTCTTCAGGATAATCAACAAGTGGTGTAACAACAGATTCAATTAATTGTTTCATCTTATCACACTACTTTACTTTTGGTTTTTAGCATCATGAAATTTCTTCATAATTCCCTGTTCAGAAAATAAATTTCTAACAGTGTCACTTGGCTGAGCACCTTTACTCATCCAGTCTAATGCTTTTTCTTCATCAATCTTAACAATTGCTGGGTCTTGTAATGGGTTAAATGTACCAATTTGTTCAATTGAACGACCATCACGTGGTGCGCGTGAATCTGCAACTACAACACGATAAAATGGAGTCTTTTTAGCACCAACACGCTTTAAACGAATTTTTACTGACATATAAAACACCTCCGAATCATTTTTCATTCCAAATAAGATAATAACACTTTTTTTAATCGCTGTAAAGCCTTTATACCTTACAGAGTTTATTTAAAGGTCATAAGGTATAAAAACACAGCTGACATCAACGGTAATGTTAACATAAGCGGCCTTGTAAAAGTAATAAGATAATTAATATAAACTTCTTTTATTTCATTTTTATTATCTTTTTTAATTTTCTCTAGTAAAACTAATCCAATAATAGCAGCTAGCCCTATAATTATCCATGGAATATAAAGGTCACTTAAATCTTTAGCTGTCATTTTAAATATCCCAAAAAATAAAAATATTAATGGAACTATTTTACTTAAGAATATTCCAATCAAAAATCTTTTTTGAGTTTTTTCAAAAGGTATTTGATCTGCTTTTACTTCATTTATTAATCGATATAAAACATAATAGACTGAAAAAATTGAGACAAGTGCTGCTACAACAAAGATATAACTATTCAAAATTTCTCTCCTAATCTACATAAAAGGAAAATTCATTCCTTTACCTTTTTTACCTTTTTGTGAATTCATCATTTGTTTCATCATTTTTTGCATGTCATTAAATTGCTTTAACAATCTATTTACTTGAGAAACAGAAGTACCTGAACCTCTTGCTATGCGTTTTTTTCGACTTGCATTTATAATACTTGGTGTATGTCTTTCTTTTGCAGTCATTGATTGAATAATTGCTTCAATTTGTACAATTTGTTTATCATCAATTTGAGCATTTTTCATACCTTTCATTTTGTTAGCTCCAGGTATCATCCCAATTAATTCATCCAATGGTCCCATTTGTTTCACTTGGCCCATTTGTTCTAAAAAGTCATCAAAAGTAAACGATGCTGTACGCATTTTTTCTTGCATTTCTTTTGCTTGCTTCTCATCGATGTTTGATTCTGCTTTTTCAATTAAGCTAAGCACATCACCCATACCTAATATTCTTGAAGCCATTCTTTCAGGGTGAAACTCTTCTAACTCATCTAGTTTTTCCCCCACACCGATAAATTTAATTGGTTTTTCAGTAACAGTTCTTATTGATAGAGCTGCTCCGCCTCGAGTATCACCGTCTAGTTTTGTTAAAACAACACCTGATATATCTAACTTATCATTAAACGACTCAGCCACATTAACTGCATCTTGACCTGTCATTGAATCAACTACTAAAAAGATTTCATCAGGATTTAATTCCGTTTTTATATCGCCAAGCTCACCCATTAAATCATCATCTATATGAAGTCGACCAGCTGTATCAATAAGTACATAATCATGGTGATTTTCTTTTGCATATTCAATGGCATCTTTTGCAATATCTACTGGGTTTGCTTCTGTGCCTTTTTCAAATACTGGCATATCAAGCTGAACACCAAGCGTTTGTAGTTGTTTAATTGCAGCTGGACGATACACATCACAAGCAACTAGTAAAGGTTTACGATTATGTTTTTTTCTTAGTAAATTTGCTAATTTACCAGTTGTTGTCGTTTTACCCGCACCTTGTAAACCTACCATCATAATCACTGTTGGTGAGCGATCACTTACAGCTATTTTGCTTTGTGATCCACCCATCAGTTCTGATAATTCATCTTGAACAATTTTAATAACTTGTTGACCTGGTGTTAAGCTTTCCATAACGTCCGCACCAACAGCTCGCTCTTTAATTCTTTTTATAAAGTCTTTTACAACTTTAAAATTAACATCCGCTTCTAATAAAGCTAAACGGATTTCTCTTGCCATTATGTTAACATCTTGTTCACTTACTCTACCTTTACCTGTAATTTTCTTAACTGTTTCTTGTAGACGATCCGATAATCCTTCAAATGCCATAGAAGAAATCCTCCTAATCTATATTAGCTAGAGTATCTAGCTTGTTAATAATATTCTCTTTAGAAAAACCTTCTTCAATTTGCTTTTTAATTTCAATGATTAAAGATTTTCTTTGAGTGTTTTTTTCATATAACTTTAAATTTTCTTCATAATGTTCAAGTAAATTCTCTGTCCGTTTAATATTATCATAAACAGCTTGTCTTGACACTTTTGTTTGTTCTGCGATTTCACCTAATGAATAATCTTCATGATAATAGAGTGACATATATTTCTTTTGCTTGGTTGTTAATAAAGAAACATAATAATCATATAAAAAATTAAGACGTGTTGTTTTTTCTAACATACTTATGTCACCCAATCCTTTTTATTCTTCTAACATATCTGAAAACAGACCATAGACAAAGGCATGTGCATCAAATTGACGTAAATCATCAATGCCTTCTCCAAATCCAACTAATTTTACTGGAATATTTAATTCATGTTTAATTGCGATAACAATTCCACCTTTAGCTGTCCCATCAAGTTTAGTTAAAACAATTCCTGAAACATTTGTTGCTTCTGAAAACACTTTCGCTTGATTCATAGCATTTTGTCCTGTTGTCCCATCTAATACTAATAATGTTTCATGTGGAGCGTCTGGAATTTCACGCGTTATAATCCGATTAACTTTTTCCAGCTCATTCATTAAATTCACTTTATTTTGAAGTCTTCCTGCTGTATCACATATTAAAACATCCGCATTTCTAGATTTAGCAGCTCGAATAGCATCAAAAATAACAGCTGCTGGATCGCTGCCTTCAGACTGTTTGATAACATCGACTTCCGCACGTTTACCCCATTCTTCTAATTGCTCAATCGCCCCCGCTCTGAAAGTATCACCAGCAGCAAGTACAACATGTTTATTTTCTGATTTCAATTGATGTGCTAGTTTACCAATAGATGTTGTTTTTCCAACTCCATTTACGCCCACAACTAAAATAACAGTTAAGTCATCGTTTTGATAGTTAATTTTTTCAATTTCTTCATCATCTTCACCGTAATAAATTTCAACTAATTTTTCAGAAATAACTTCTGTCATTTCTCTTGTCTCTTTAATATTTTTACGTTGAACTTCTAATCTCAGTTCATCGATTAAATCCATAACAGTCATAACACCAACATCTGATGAGATTAACACTTATTCTAATTCTTCAAAAAAATCTTCATCTACTAAGCGATATCGCGCTATTAAATCATTAATTTTGCTTGTGAAGCTTTGTCTTGTTTTTGTCATACCTTCCTTATATTTATCCGTTGTTTCTTCTTCTTTAACAAATTTACTTTTTAACCTTTTAAAAAAACTCATTATTAACTTCCTTTCTATTATTAATCATCATGATTCTTCTAGAAAATCTGTATCTTCTAAACGTACTGAAACTAATCGAGATACACCTGACTCTTGCATAGTTACACCATACAATGCATCTGCTTCTTCCATTGTTCCTCTTCGGTGTGTGATGACTATAAATTGAATATCATCACTGTGCATTTTAACATATTTTGCAAACCGCACAACATTTGCTTCATCAAGTGCTGCTTCCACTTCATCTAAAATACAAAACGGAACAGGTCTTACTTTTAAAATAGAAAACAAAAGAGCAATAGCTGTTAAGGAGCGTTCGCCACCTGATAATAAACTTAATGATTTTAATTTTTTACCTGGAGGACGAGCAACAATATCTATCCCAGTATCTAAAAGATTATTAGGATCACTCAATGTTAGTTCTGCATGACCACCACCAAACAATTCTTTAAACACAAGCGTAAATTCTTTTTGAATTTGCTGAAATGTATCACTAAATAATGTAATCATTTCTTCATCCATTTCAGAAATAATTTCGTAAAGAGTTTGTTTAGCTTCTAGTAAATCTTTCTGTTGAGATGTCATAAATGTATATCGTTCTTTTATCCGTTTAAACTCTTCAATGGCACCTGTATTGACATTTCCTAAGTTTTTTATTTCATTTTTTAAGCGATTGACTGTAGATTTAGCTTCTGTAATATTATCTGTTGGTTTATATTCTTTTGAAGCTCTTTCAAAACTAATTGAGTATGTTGTTTGTAAATGTGAAATTTGTGTTTCTAAAGAAACATCCAATCTATTTGATTTTACTTCTTTTTCTTGTAATTGAATTGATAGTCTTTTTTGTTTCTTAATTTCTTCAGTTAATTCACGTTCATCATCATTAATTAAAACATCTACCTCAGTTAATCTTTTGCGTTGCTTTGTCAATTCAAAAGATATTTGTTCTTTTCTCCGTTCTTTTTCTATGACCATTTGACTCATGTCTTCGTTTGTTATTTCTTCTTTTTTTAAATTGTTAAGCGAAATGAGTTCATTTTTCAATTCAATTTCTTTGGCTTCTAACATACCCACTTCTTGAATAGCGCGATCATTTGATTGTTTTTGATGCTTTAATCGTTGATCACTCTGTGCAAACTCCACTTCTAATTTATGCAATTCTGAATTAAGTTTTGACTGATTTTCACTTTCTAATTTTTGTTTCTTTGTTAATTGTTTAATCTCATTATCAATTTCTGTTAGACGGACAGATAATTCAAGTAGTTGTTCATTCGTACGATTAATTTTTTCATTATGTTCTTTTTGTTCAATTTTCATTTGCTTTTGATTCATATCGTATACTAAGAGGTCGTCATTTACTTGTTGATATTTTACTTTTATATTTTGATGCTCTTTACTTATTTGATCAATATATGCCGTTTGTTTATTCCTTGCTTGATTCTTGATTAATATTTCTTGTTTTTGATTTTTTATGAAATGATTTTCTTGAGTTGTTTCTTTTTCGAATGCTTGCGTTCGTTCAACAAATTCTACTAATTTCTTTGTTAATTCTGCTAGATCTTTTTCACGTGTAAATAACGATTGATTTACCTTCCTTTTTGCTCCACCTGACATTGAACCACCAGGATAAACAACATCACCTTCTAATGTAACAATTCGATATCGTCTGTTTGTTATTTCTGCAAGTTCGTTTGCTGACTTTAATGTATTAGCAACAATGATATTTCCCATTAAATTATTTACAACTTTTTGATAGATTAAATCAGTTTGAACAAGCTTTGCAGCTGGACCAACAAACCCTGGATGCAACTTTAATCTTGAAAGTATGTTTTCCGGTATCGTACGATCACTCATTGATTCAATTGGTAGAAAGGTTGCTCTACCTTTATTTTCTTTTTTCAACCAATTAATAGCTTTTCTTGCTGAGCTGTCATTTTTAACAATAATATTTTGTGCTTGACCACCTAAAACCGTATCGATTGCTGTGATATAATCTGTCGGTACGTCTATTAAATCAACAACAACACCATGAATATCAAACAATTTATTTTCTTTAGATGCTTTTAATACTTCTTTAACACCATAAAAGTAACCTTGAAAACTTTCTCGCATTTCTTCAAGGGTTTCTTTCCTTGAATTTAACTTCGCTATTGTTTGCTGAGCTTCTTGAAGTTTATTTCGCATCGTTTCATATTTTTTTTCACTTTCATCTAAGTTAATTGTTTTATTTTTAATTTCGTTTGATATTTCACTAAAATAGTCATTTTCTTTTTTCATTAAATTTTCATATTTTTGTAAATCTTTCTTTAATGACTCTCTTTCACTAATCTTATCTTTTTGATTTAATGATTCAGATTCATTAGCATTTTTTATTTGTTCTATTCGTTTCATTGCTATATTTAATTCATTTTTTTTAACAGCTTGCTCATTTAGTTTTTGAATATAGTCTGCTTTTAAATTTTCAATTTGATCTGCTAATGCTTCTTCTGTATATTCAAGTTTATTTTTTAGATTATTTATTCTTTTTAAAAGCATATCTTGTTTATTAGAAAGTTCATTTAATATAAGGTTTTCTTTCTCAAGTGCTTCTTTTGCTTTGTTTTTTTGTTCTATTGTCTCATTTAGAGTTGTTTCTAAATTAATTTTATTTTCTGTAAAATGTTTTAATCTTTCTTGCAATACGTTTTTTTTACCTTCTGTATTTTCTAATTCCTCTGTGGCAATTAATAACTGCTTTTGGATTTCTTCTATTTCTATTTCTATTTGTTTTTTTATTTCTTTGTTTTTAGTTAGTTTAATTTCTTCTTTCTGAATGAAAGTTGATAATTCTATTTCTTCATCTTTAAGTTTTGTAATTTCATTTAAAATCGAATGCCAGGTTTGATGCTTTTCTGCTATTTCTGTCACCAACATACTTATTTCTACACTTTTTAACCTTTGACGTTTTTCTATAAATAACTTTGCTGTTTCTGCTTGTTTTTCTAATGGTTCAATTTGTTGTTCTATTTCATGAATAATGTCTTCTACACGATCTAAATTATCTTCTGTTTCAATTAATTTAAATTCTGCTTGACGTTTTCTTTGTTTATATTTCAATACTCCAGCAGCCTCTTCAAAAATGGCACGACGTTCTTCTGCTTTGGAACTTAGTATTTCTTCTACTTTACCTTGTCCGATAATTGTAAAAGCTTCTTTTCCTAAACCGGAGTCCATAAATAAATCTATAATATCTTTTAATCGACATGTTTGTTTATTTATATAAAATTCACTGTCACCTGAACGATAAACTCGCCTCGTAATACTTACCTCTTCATAATCAATTGGTAATTGATTTAACTCATTATTTAACACTAAAGTTACTTCAGCAAAGTTTAATGCATGTCGTGAGTCACTGCCTTGAAAAATAACATCTTCCATTTTTGTTCCACGCAAAGATTTCGCTGATTGCTCTCCAAGCACCCAACGAACTGCATCGATAATATTACTTTTACCGCTACCATTAGGACCTACTACTGCTGTTACACCTTCGACAAAATCAATTTTTGTTCTTTCAGCAAAAGACTTAAAACCCACAGTATCTAATTGTTTTAAAAACATGAACATTCTCCTTTTTACTCAATAACCATTTATTAGATATTTCTTGGATTTTTCAAAAATATGTTTTATGTTATAATAAATCATATCAATTATTTAATATCTAAAAGGAGTAGAATAAATGAACTTAAATGAACCTACACAAGAAAACTTGAAATATATTTTAAATGAGTTAGCAGAAAGGTTAGATATCGCTAACCGTATTTTAGTTGATGAAAAAGATTATGACATTAACCGCTACGATGATTTAAAGTTTATGTATGATGTCGTTGTACAAAAGCAACAATTAAGTATCAATGAAAAACATGCTTTTATTGATGAATTACGCTCTGTCAGAAAATAACTTATAATAAAAAGCTGTTTTTTTAAATAAAAAACAGCTTTTTATTATATGCTTAACTATTGTGATTCAATTCAGTTAACATATTTTGTGCTGCTCTTTGTTCGGCTTCTTTTTTGGTTTTACCTATCCCTATTTTTGAGATTTCATTATCAACTTTAACTTCTGCTACAAATTCTTTACTATGTGAAGGACCACGTTCTTCAATAATATCATAATTCAACTTAAAGTTTTTACGGCGTTGAATAAGTTCTTGCAATTCACTTTTATAATCCATCGCATACGAAAAAGCACCGGTCATAATATTAGGAAATACAAAATGATTTAAAAACTTAATAACTTCTTTAAAGCCTTGATCTATAAACAAAGCTCCCAAGAAGGCTTCAAATACATCTGCTAGTAATGCTTGGCGATCTCTACCACCTGTTTGTTCTTCACCTTTTCCAAGTAATATAAATTCATTAAAATTTAAAACACTTGAAAAATAATAAAGTGATTCTTCACAAACAATTGTCGCTCGTAATTTAGTCATTTCTCCTTCTGACATTTGTACGTGTTCGTTATATAAGTATTCAGAAACGCCTAATTCTAAAACTGCATCTCCTAAATATTCTAATCTTTCATAACAAGTCCCACCATG
>CALZEK010000015.1 GCA_945639745.1 uncultured Bacillaceae bacterium | reverse complement strand
ACAATCTGTTTCAAGTATGACAGAACTATCAACTAATCGTATTATTGGAGAAATGATGCGGTTATTTAGAGAAGATAAGCCAGTTAAATCAATTCAAAGACTATTTGAACTTAATTTCTATGAACAATTTGGTGTTAAAAAAGTATATGAAGAAAAAAGTTTAAATCACGCCATGCGTCTACACGAATTAGATAAAAATAATAAAAAAATAAGTCAATCCAGATGGTTTGCTTATTATGTGATGCCATTTTATGAAGCAAATAACTTAAATCAAGCTAAATCATTTGCTTTAACAAAGCATGATAATAAATTTATAAAAGAAGTAGTTGATTTAGCTGCGATTGATGAATGGGATAATATTAAGCAGATTGGTGATTTACATCCTTTCTTGAAAGATTATTCAACAGAAGCAATTTTATTTTATATAACTAGAAAACGAATTAAAAATGAATCATTAATTATTGATTATTTACAGAAGCGAAATGAATTACCAACGCTTTTAACAGGAAAAGATTTGATTAACCAAGGTTTACAGCCGAGTAATTATTTCTCTAAGTTATTATCTGATTTAGATATAGCGATATTAAATGATCAAGTAAAGAATCAAGAAGAAGCTTTAAGTTGGTTAGACAAACAAATAAATTTAAAAAGCTGACTATTTAATTAAGTCAGCTTTTTAAGTTTTAAAGCTGATAATTCGGGGAAGTAAAAACTAATGGAAAAAAGAAAGGGGGAGAGAAAGTGAAAAAGAAAATAGGTTTAATTCCGTCACCTGATTTACCTGCAAAAATAATTAATCAAATTGCAGATCAATTAAAAATAAGTTTTGAAAAACAAATTAGCTCACAAATCGATTGGGATATCGAAGTAAAGGTCGGTATATTTGTGGGTGCAGCAGAATATGTGAATGAAACAATGAAAAAAGTGATTGAACTAAAAGAAACATACGGTTGGGATTATGCTATTTCAATTACAGATTTACCAAGTTTTTCTGAAAGAAAAGCTGTTATTGCAGATGTGAGTACAACAAATCATGTTGGTATTATTTCTCTCCCCTCATTTGGTGCTTTTCCGTTAAAAAAAAGAATTAGCAAAGCGATAACACTTATAACTGAATTACTTTATAAGCATAATGAAGCCACTGTTGAAAAGGAAGTGATGACACAAATTAATCGGCGCTTTTCACTTTCAAAAGTGATGCAAGTTGACCCAGAAGAGGATGCCGAAACAGATATTAGATTTGTGTTAAATTCTAAAATAATTGGTTGGCTCAGAATTTTATCAGGTATGGTTTTTGCTAATCGACCTTGGCGAGCAATCGGTACATTTAAAAAAATGTTAACACTAGCTTTTGCAACAGGTATTTATATTTCAATCTTTTCCACACCATGGCAATTGAGCGTTTCATATACTCCTAGTCGATTTATCTCACTCATGATGCTATCGATGATAGGTATGGTTATTTGGATCATTTTTGCACATCATTTATGGGAAAAACCAACTTCAAAAAGTCAAAGTCAGTACCGGCGACTATACAATGTTACGACAGTTATAACTTTGTTTGTGATTACACTGATAAATTATTTCCTTTTATTTATATTATTTTTATTAAGCATATCTTTATTTGTTCCAGAAGGTATATTTGATGCTGTAACCAATGAAGGAGCTGATGAATCAATAGAAGATTATCTTAGATTGGCTTGGTTAACAGCTTCTCTCAGCTTACTTGTTGGTGCGGTAGGAGCCACAGTTGAAAAAGAAGAAAAAATTCGTGAAGTTACTTATTCATATCGACAAAAAAATAGATATTATGAAATAGAAAAACAAGACGAAAGTGATGAAGATGCCGAAACATCATACGATGGTGTCCAGCAAACGCACAAGGAGCAGGATGAATCATGAAAAAATCCTATCAAGTCGGTTTAATCGCATCGCCAGAACTTGCAGAGAACCTTGCTAATAAAATCGTTGGTAAATTACCTACTTATTTAACTCATCACATATCAGACCAAGTGAAGTGGCAAGTAGAATATGACGTTGATCCCATGACAGGGGCAGCTGAAACAATTGAAGAATTATTTATAAAGGCAGGAAACTTAAAAAAAGCATATGAATGGGATTATATCGTTTGTTTAACTGATTTACCTATATTTCATGAAAAATATGCTCTTGCTAGTGACGTTAACAAAGACAAGGATGTCATTTTAATATCTTTACCTGCATTTGGTTGGGGATCACTTGTAAATAAAGTTAATCGAACAATTATTTATACGCTTAATGATCTTGAGAATCAACAAGGTCATTTAAAGATGAATCCTAAGTCTAATTTGATTTGGCGTGAATTTCCAATCTCACCTGTTAAAAGAATAAATGTAACTTTAAAAGAAACAAATAATAATCACATTCGATACTTAATTTATCCAAAATATAATGGTTTATTCCGTTTATTACTAGGGATGACTTATGCGAATAATCCACTTCGAATGATGTCGAGTTTAACAGGGGTAGTGGCAATTGCTTTTACAACAGGTGGATTCGGACTCGTGTTTACTACGATGTGGAAGTTAAGTCACTTATTTTCAAATTGGCGATTAAGTGCAATTACTGCTGCAGCCATTATCGGAATGTCAGCTTGGGTAATTATTGCTCATGAATTATGGGAGCCGATTAAAACGAGTACACATAAACGAATAAGTAGACTTTATAATTTGACAACATTATCAACCTTGCTAATAGCTGTGAGTGTATATTACATTGTTGTATTCATATTATTTTTAATGACGTCTTCTATTTTAATTCCGCCTGGTTTACTAGGAGATACATTAGAGTTAAGTTCAGCAGCGACAATTATAAATTATGTTAAAATAGCATGGTTTGCAGCCTCACTCTCGACAATAACTGGTGCAATTGGTGTGGGCTTAGAAAGTGAAAGTGTCGTTCGAGAAAGTACTTATGGCTATAGACAAAGAAATCGATATAAACAAGTATTAAAAGATGAAGCTAAAAAAGACAAACAAGACTCATAATGCAATTACTTTTATGAGAACGATTAGAAGAAGTCCCTTAGATTGACAAAGAATTATACAAGCCGTAATCTGGAAGATACGATTGATTTCTAAGGAGGATTTATTATGATAGAAACAAGCAATACTGAAATACAATTAACAAATCGACCAGTTGGCATGCCTACGATGGAAAATTTTGAATTTGTTGAAACAGCAATCCCTAGCCCAAAAGAAAATGAGCTATTGGTAAGAACGTTATATTTATCAGTTGATCCATATATGAGAGGCAGAATGAATGACGCTAAGTCCTACATTCCTCCATTTGAATTAAACGAAGCGATGTCTGGTGGAATTGTTGCCGAAGTCGTTGAATCAAAAGTTGAAGGTTTTGAACAAGGTGATATCGTTACAGGAAACCTAAAGTGGTCTAAATATAGTCTTGTAAATGAAAAAGAGATACGTAAAATCGATCCAGCTGTTGCTCCGATATCTAGCCATTTAGGTGTCTTAGGTATGCCAGGTTTAACAGCATATTTTGGTTTATTAGATATTGGGAAGCCAAAAGAAAATGAAACAGTTGTTGTTTCAGGTGCATCAGGTGCTGTCGGTTCACTTGTCGGTCAAATTGCCAAATTAAAAGGAGCAAAAGTGGTCGGTATCGCAGGTACAGCTGAAAAAGTAAATTATTTACTTGATGAATTAAGATTTGATGCGGCTGTAAATTATAAAGATAGTGATTTTAAAACAAAATTAAAAAATGCCTTATCAGAAGGTGTGGATGTTTATTACGATAACGTCGGTGGTGAAATTTCAGACGAAGTAATGACCTATATGAATAGAAATTCACGCATCCCGGTATGTGGCGCTATTTCAGCATACAATTTAACAAGACCTGATATAGGACCACGTGTTCAAGGTCTATTAATAAAAAACAGTGTTTTAATGCAAGGTTTTACGGTTGGAAATTATTCAGATGGCTTTCAAATAGCTGCTGCAGATTTAGGCAAATGGCTAAAAGAAGGTAAATTAAAATATGAAGAAACAATCGTTGAAGGTTTTGATCAAACAATTAATGCATTTCTTGGATTGTTTAAAGGAACAAACTTAGGAAAGCAAATTGTTAAAGTTGCTGAACCAAAGTATTCTAAAAAATAAGTAACAATTAATTTCATAAATCACCCTTAAAGTTAGATTAACAATCTAACTTTAAGGGTGATTTTTATAGTTATAAATGATTATAAAATATGCTTATAGTAATAAGTTACGTTTTTTGAAAATGAATATGCTAAGCAGATATCCAATAATACCGATGAGAATAAATATAATTGAAGACAACCATAGATTTGCATCGCCACTTGCTATTTTTCCGGGTTCATATAGAGAAAACAAACTGAAATTTCTTATCCAATCAATATCAACAACAATTTTACCAATCATATCAATTCCGTAAAAAGCAAATGTAATTCCACCAGCTAATGAAAAAGCATTCTTTTCATCATTAAATAAAGTAGAAATAAGAAGTGAGTATCCACCTATTGCAAAAAATAAAAGAAAACCGACTAAATTAATTTGAAAAAAGTCTAAAAAAGCAAAACTATTCTCATAATCAATCGTTAATTCGGCAAAAATGTAGCCAGAAGCAAAAGTTAATATATGAATAATGAGTAGGCCGCTAATTAATACGGCAATTTGTGTGACAGTTATTTGAGCACGTGAAACACGTGTAGAAAGTAAATAAGCCATGGAACCTTGATCAACAAGTCTGGCAATTAAATGAATTGAAATGACTATTGTAAAGACTCCAAGAATGAATAAATAAAATAAACCATAATATTCGGCAGCAATATATTGACTATAAGTACTGAGCGATTCAAATCCTAAAGCACGCATTAGTGCTTCTGGAAAAATGACTAACATTTCATCAATTTGTTGCATATTATCTTCAATCATCGGAAATAGAGTCGTCATGAGCGCAACATAAATGGCTGAGCCTACACCAAAACTAAAAATTAATTTGAAATTAACTTTCATCATTTGTTTATAAAGTGAAAGACTCATGGTGACACTTCCTCTCGTTTATAATAATCCATAAATGTATGCTCGAGACTCATATCATCCATACTAATATTTTTTATATGATATTTAGATAAGATAGTGAGGAATTTATCATAATTCCCCTGAATATCAATTTGAATAATAAAATCATCAATTTTCCAAACCGATAATTCTGATTCAAGTAAAGCATTTACATCTTCTTTTTTAGCAAAAGTGACATTAAATGTTTTACGCTGCAGTGAATGAAGTTCATGAATGTCTTTTATCGTAACAATTTTCCCCTCTTTGATGATTGCTATTCTATCACACGTACGTTCAATTTCAGGTAAACTATGTGAAGAGATTAGAAATGTTTTTCCTCTTGCTTTTTCTTCAAGTACAAGATCGATAAAAACTTTTTGCATCAAAGGATCCAGTCCAGAGGTTGGTTCATCAAGTAGATAAATATCAGGATCGTGCATAAACGTAGTAATAATACCTACTTTTTGTTTAGTCCCTTTTGACATTTTTCTAATGGGAGTTTTTATATCAAGTTGAAATAATTCAATTAATTCTTCGCGTCTGGCCTTGCTACTAGCCCCTTGCATACCAGCCATCATATTTAAAAAAGACTCTCCGGTTAAACCATCTAAAAAAGATATTTCTCCAGGAAGATAACCAATATTATGACGCACCTTTGATTGATTTTCCCATACATCCAAATTATTTATCAGTGTTTGACCTGATTGTGGCTTCATATATCCCATTAAATGCCTTAGCGTAGTTGTTTTACCACTGCCATTAGGCCCAAGAAAACCAAAAACCTCTCCTTTTTCTACCTTAAAACTAACATCAAAGATACCTTTGCCAGTTGAAAAAACGTGAGTAAGATTTTTAATTATAATCATATTAATCCCTCCTATCGATATAAAGACAAATCTGATAGATAAATAATATTTCCCAGGAAATATTATCTGACTTTAATATACCATTTAAAGTAAAAAAACACCTGATTTTTAATAAACTTCTAAATTATTTTATTTAAAACGAATTACAAAAGTAACCGTTTTCATTGATGTGACAAGGTTAGAAATGAACGAATATTCAGACATTGAGAAAACTCGATTAATTCGCAATAAAACAGTGGAAATCTGAAAATTTAAATTGTATAATACATATGCAAACAAAATTTTTAGAAAGTTTGCAATATAATAAGGGGGTATACATAGATGAATTTAAAAAGATGGTCAATCCTTACATTATTTTTTGCGCTTAGTATTTTATTAGCAGCATGTGGTGGCGGAGATAGTGAAGGAAATGATAAAGAAGCAGGATCAAACGGTGAAGAAGGACTTGCAGCAGAGCAAGTATTAAATGTTAACATTAAATCGGAACCGCCTTCATTACACCCAGGAATGTCAACAGATACAACATCAAGTGCTGTATTATATCAAGTTTTTGAAGGATTAACGCGAGTAGATCAAGAAGAAGAAATAGTACCAGGAATGGCTGAGAGCTGGGACATATCTGAAGATGAATTGACTTATACATTTAAATTACGTGAAGATGCAACTTGGACAAACGGAGATCCAGTAACAGCAAGTGATTTTGAATATGCTTGGAAATGGGTACTAGATCCAGAAAATCCAGATGCGGACTATGCATATCAGTTATATCCTATTAAAGGTGCTGAAGATGCTAAAGAAAATGGTGGATCATTAGATGATGTAGGAATTACAGTTGAAGATGATCAAACATTAGTTGTTGAGTTAGAGCAACCAACAGAATATTTCTTAGAGTTAACAGCATTTTATACTTATTATCCAATTAATGAAGAGGTAACAACAGCAAATGAAGATTGGTCACTTGATGCAGGAGAAGATTATGTATCTAATGGACCATTTAAATTAGTAGACTGGGCTCATAAAGACAGCATTACAATTGAAAAGAATGAAGATTATTGGGATGCAGATACAGTTAAATTAGAAACAATTAACATGAACATGATTGAAGAAGAATCAACAGAGTTACAGTTATTCCAAAATGGTGACCTTGACTGGGTAGGAGATCCTACAGGTTCAGTGCCACTAGCAGCAATCAAGTCAATGAAAGAAAATGATGAATTAGAAATAACTGACCGTGGTGGATTATACTACTATACATTTAACCATGATGAAGAACCATTCAATAATGAAAATATTCGTAAAGCATTTGCTTTAGCAATGGATCGTCAGAGTATTGTTGATAATGTGACACAAGGTGAACAAAAGCCAGCTATGGCACTAGTCCCACCTTCAATGTTTGAAGAGAACGAAGAAGGTTACTTTAAAGATAATGATGTTGAAAAAGCAAAAGAACATTTAGAAAAAGGATTAGAAGAAATGGGTCTTGATGAACTACCAACAGTTCATTTATCTTATAACACAGACGAAGGGCACGCAGCAATTGCACAAGCAGCTCAAGAAATGTGGAAAACTAATTTAGAAGTCGATGTAGAATTAAGTAACGAAGAATGGGCAGTATACCTTGATTCACTAGGTGAAGGAGATTATCAAGTAGGTCGTATTGGTTGGATTGCTGACTTTAACGATGCAATTAACTTCTTAGAGATCTTTGAGTCAACAGGAGGAAATAACTATACAAACTGGGAAAATGATGAGTATAAGGAATTAATCAAAGAATCACGTACAGAGCTTGATTCAGACAAACGTCGTGATATCTTAAGAGAAGCAGAAGAATTATTTATGGATCAAATGGTAATTAATCCAGTTTACTTCTATACAAACCTTTATGCACATCAAGATAATGTAAAAAATATTACAGTATCACCAATTGGAACTATCCAGTACAAGTGGGGTTATATTGCTGAAGAGTAATAATAATTAGTTTTTAAGAGGGGTGATCTCTGGTCACCCCTCATTTATTTGAATAAGAATAACTCGAATATTTTTAATGAACTTCGTTTTATATGGATGAAAATGAATAGATTTCATTATTGGAGGTGCAAACAAGTGTTAAAATATATCTTAAAAAGATTAGTTTATATTGTTGTTTCATTGTTTTTTATTGTGACAATTACCTTTTTCCTGATGCAAGCTGCACCAGGTGGACCGTTTACATCTGAAAGAAAAGTTCCACCTAAGATTGAAGAACAATTAAATGAAGCTTATGGTTTAAATGAACCTTTATATATTCAATATAAAGATTACTTAGTCAATGTTGCTAAATGGGATTTTGGTCCATCTTTTAAACAAAAGGGACAAAGTGTCAATAGTATTATTAATAGAAGTTTCCCTTACTCATTGATACTAGGGTTAGAAGCAATTTTCTTAGCACTTTCAATTGGAGTATTTTTAGGGGTGTTTGCAGCACTCTATCATAATAAATTTGGAGATTATGCTGCGATGATATTTGCAGTATTAGGAATTTCAGTACCTAGCTTTATTTTAGCTACGATTTTACAATACATTTTTGCATTTAAATTGCAAATGCTACCTGTGGCAAGGTTTGATTCATTTGCCCACAGTATTTTACCAGCAATAGCATTAGCAACAACACCGCTAGCATTTATTGCTCGTTTAATGCGTTCAAGTATGTTAGATGTACTTAACTCAGACTACATAAAAACAGCTAAAGCAAAAGGATTAAGTGGACGTGTTACGATTTATCGACACGGCATAAGAAATGCAATTTTACCAGTTATATCATACATAGGGCCGCTCGTTATAGCTATATTAACAGGTAGTTTTATAATCGAAAGAATTTTTGCTATACCTGGCTTAGGAAACGAATTCGTTGAAAGTATTACAAATCGAGATTATACCGTAATTATGGGTACAACAGTGTTCTTTAGTGTATTATTATTAGTTTCAATTTTAATTGTTGATATTATTTACGGACTAATCGATCCTCGTATCAAAATCACTGGAAAAAAGGAGGATTAATAATGTCACATAAACAAATTAAAGAATCAGATTTCGAAGCAATCCACTATGATGATTCAGACGCTGAAAGAATAGCCGGTGAAAGTACATCATTTTGGAAAGATGCATGGCGCCGTTTTAAGCAAAATAAATTAGCAATTTTAGGTATTATCGTAATTGTTCTTTTAGGGATAATGTCACTGACAGGAACATTAATATCGGGACAAAATTATTCAGATAATAATTTAATGAATGCAAACCAATCGCCTTCTTGGGAACATTGGTTTGGAACAGATAATTTAGGACGTGACTTGTTTGCAAGAACATGGTATGGAGCGCGTATTTCATTATTCATTGGATTAACAGCTGCTTTTATCGATTTAATTATCGGGGTAATCTGGGGGACAGTTGCAGGTTATGTAGGCGGACGAGTTGATGAATATATGATGCGTATTGCTGATATATTATCAGGTGTTCCTTATTTACTTGTTGTTATCTTACTAATGGTTATTATGCCACAAGGATTGTGGACGTTAATTATTGCTATGACAATTACAGGGTGGATAGGTATGGCCCGAATTGTTCGAGGCGAAGTGTTAAAATTAAAATCAGAAGAATTTATTCTAGCATCCAAATCATTAGGTGCTAATACGATGCGAATTATGACAAAACACTTAGTACCAAATGCTATTGGTGCGATACTTGTCACATTAACATTAACAATTCCGAATGCGATTTTTACTGAGGCATTTTTAAGCTTCTTAGGTTTAGGTGTACCAGCTCCTCAAGCGAGTTGGGGTACAATGACATCTGATGCATTAGCGTCATTACGTTATTATCCTTATCAGTTATTCTTCCCAGCATTCTTTATATGTTTAACGATGTTAGCATTTAACGTTGTTGGAGATGGAATGAGAGATGCATTAGATCCGAAAGACCGCCGTTAGTTGGGAGGGAGAAAAATATGAAAAAATTATTAGAAGTAAATAACTTATCAATATCTTTTCACACTTATGGTGGAGAAGTTCAAGCAGTACGTGATGTCAACTTCGACTTACATGAAGGTGAAACACTCGCTATTGTTGGAGAATCTGGATCTGGAAAAAGTGTAACTGTTCAATCAATCATGCGACTTTTATCAATGCCACCTGGAGAATTTAAGTCAGGTTCGATTTTAATGAATGGTGAAGATATTGTTCATAAAACAGAAAAAGAAATGGAAAATATTCGTGGACAAGAAATGGGTATGATATTCCAAGACCCAATGACGTCTTTAAATCCAACAATGAAAGTGGGACGTCAAATTACAGAAGGTTTAATTAAACACCAAAATATGTCTAAAGAAGAAGCAAAAGAACGCGGATTGGAATTATTAAGATTAGTTGGAATTCCTAACCCGGAAAGACGAATTAATCAATATCCGCATGAATATTCAGGTGGGATGAGACAGCGTGCAGTAATTGCAATTGCACTTTCTTGTGACCCCAAAATTTTAATTGCTGATGAACCGACAACAGCACTTGATGTAACAATTCAAGCCCAAATATTAGAGCTTTTACGCGACATTCAAAGTAAAAGAAAAACAGGCATTGTTTTAATTACTCATGATTTAGGTGTTGTTGCCAATGCAGCTGATCGTGTAGCGGTAATGTATGGTGGAAAAATTGTTGAAACAGGCACCGTTGATGAAATATTTTATCAACCAAAGCATCCTTATACTTGGGGCTTACTGGGTTCTATGCCTAAAGTAGATGATGCAAAAGGAGATCTGCAATCGATTCCTGGATCACCACCAGATTTAAAAGATCCGCCAAAAGGATGTCCATTTGCAGCACGTTGTCCACATGCGATGAAAGTCTGTGATCAGCATATGCCAGATTATATTGAGTCATCAAGTACTCAAAAAACAGCATGTTGGTTATTAGACGAACGTGCACCGAAAGTAGCACCTCCAGAAAATATTTTTGCAGGAGGAGATAAGTAAATGGAAAATTCAAAAGAGAAGATTTTACAAATAAAAGATTTAAAGAAACATTTCTCGATCGATCGTAAGACAGTTTTAAAAGCAGTTGATGGAATTACATTTGATATTCATAAAGGCGAAACCTTTGGATTAGTTGGTGAATCAGGGTGTGGTAAATCAACAGCAGGTAGAACAATTTTAGGATTATATGAAGCAACTGAAGGCGAAGTCATCTTTAAAGATAAAAGTGTTCATGATAAAAAATCTAAAAAAGATTTAAAACAATTAAATCAAAATATGCAAATGATATTCCAAGACCCATATGCATCATTAAATCCTCGTATGACAGTTTTAGATATCATTTCAGAAGGATTAGATATTCATGGACTTGTTAAAGATAAAACAGAGCGTGTTAATCGCGTCAATGAATTATTAGAAATCGTCGGTTTAAACCGAGAACATAGAAACCGTTACCCTCACGAATTTAGTGGAGGACAACGTCAACGTATTGGAATAGCACGTGCACTAGCAGTGAATCCAGAGTTTATCGTTGCTGATGAACCAATTTCTGCTCTTGATGTATCTATCCAGGCTCAAGTTGTTAATTTATTAAAAGAATTGCAAGAAGAACGTAACTTAACCTACTTATTCATAGCGCATGATTTATCGATGGTTCGTCATATTAGTGATCGTGTTGGTGTGATGTATTTAGGTAATATGGCAGAAATTGCAACAAGTGAAGCATTGTATGAAGATCCACTTCATCCATACACTCAAATTTTACTGAGTGCAGTCCCTGTGCCTGATCCGGAACTAGAAAGAACAAGACAAAGAATTGAAGTAAAGGGAGAATTACCAAGTCCAATCGATCCTCCTAGTGGATGTGTTTTTAGAACGCGTTGTCCTTTTGCAACTGATATTTGTAGCGAAGAAAAACCTGCATTTAAAGAACGTAAGCCGGGTCACTTCGTTGCTTGTCATATGCATGATGATCGTTATAAAGATAAATTCACACAAAATTAGAAGAAGCTGAGATATTCAGCTTCTTTTTTTATAAAATAGATTAATAAACTGAGATTTAAACAAAGGAGTAAAAATATGACCAGACATAAATTAAGAGACTTAGGAATCTCGATTGGTATCTTACCAGTAGGAGTTAAAAATTGTCTGACAGATGTGCCAGGTGTTCACGTCGGACATAAAACCCTTCATTATCCACTTGGAAATAATGAATACGCAAGTACGGGTGTAACAGCTATTTTACCCCATGGAGGCAATTTGTTTCGGAATAAAGTGGCTGCAGCTAGCCATGTATTAAATGGCTTTGGAAAAACAACAGGTTTAATTCAATTAGAGGAATTAGGTAGGTTAGAATCGCCCATTATGTTGACAAATACATTCGGTGTCCCGGCAGTGACACAAGGCACATTAGAATATTTGCTAGAAGAAAATCCTGAAATCGGTAATACAGTCGGCACAGTTAATGTTGTTGTCGGTGAATGCAATGATAGTTATTTAAACAGTATTAGAAAATTTATAGTAGAACCAACTCATGCTAAACAAGCGATTAATAATGCAAGGACAGATCAAGCCAAAGAGGGCGCGGTAGGTGCTGGAATGGGCATGGTTTGTTGTGATTATAAGGGAGGAATTGGCACATCCTCTCGATTAATTAAAAGTAGTAACATAAATCAGACATATACAATTGGATGCCTTGTTGTAAGCAATTTTGGCCAAGAAAAAGATTTATTACGACATCAGATTTTTTCAAAGCAAGCGAAGTTAAATGAAAAACAAACAAGTAAAGAGTCAGATGGATCGATCATGATTATCTTAGCAACTAACGCTCCTTTAAATGAACGACAATTAAGTCGCCTAACTAAGCGCGCAGGAATCGGACTCGGCAAATCAGGAAGTCAAATTGCTCATGGAAGTGGTGATATTATTATCGCTTTTTCTACAGCACAAACATTTTCTACCCAAACCTCAGATCAAGAAGAAACACTTGTACAATTACGTGAAGATCATCCAGTTATGAATGAATTATTTAGAGGGGTAGCTGAAGTAACTGAAGAAGCGATTTTAAATTCATTAACACAAGCAACAACAACTATAGGCAGGCAAGGGAGAGTCGTTGAAGCACTTGATTATCGTTTAATTAAGAAATAATTATCGATATCAGACTACTGATAATTGTTAAATTTATTCCTGCAATAATAATACTTACCGTAAAAGGAAATTCAAAAAAAGTATGATTAACAAATTTATCTTTTCTTTCTAATTGATCAGCCATTTGACTGGCTTTACTAAATTGACTAAAAACTTTTTTAACTTGATGAATATATGTTTGAAAAAAGCCAGAATTTAATATGTGAATTGTCGCACCAATAAGTGTTAATCCCAAGGCACATGAAAATAAAGCATTTAAAAAGGTAATTAAATGTATAGATTGTTCTTGCCACACTGTAATAATAAGACTAAGTGTAATTATAAAAACAGTTAAAATACTAACTTGTTTAATCATAAAAATACCTCCATGAAAGTCATGTATCGTAAAATATCACTTTATTGTATTTTATCTGAAGCTAGCAAACAAGTATACTTTTAATTGCTTAAAAGATATTTAATCTTGTCATTTAAAGGTCAGTGCAATCTTGCAAAAAGTTAAAAAACATTGTATAGTAAGAACATCTAAAAACATTGTAAGCGCAGTCATTTTTAATTTATTAGAGCAGTAAATAACTAGAGGTAAAAGAAATGAAATAAAGGGGGAAATTTTTTGAAGAAATTATTTTTATTATTAACAATTGCATTTGTCTTTTTAATTGTTGGGTGTGGATTTGATGATAGTTCAGAAAAATCTGAAGGAACTAAATCAGATTCAGGAAGTGACACTGCAACAATTAATTTAATGGAAGGTTCAGAAATACCAACGCTAGATTCATC
>CALZEK010000014.1 GCA_945639745.1 uncultured Bacillaceae bacterium | reverse complement strand
AGCTGATCCACATACGATAGAAATTGAAACAGAGGAAGGTCCAAGGGCTTATCAGCTGACGCTAGAAGCACGTGATGATATCGGAGACTTGATTGAAGGAAAAAAAGTAACCTACATTTATTATGATAATGGGCTTCAACTTGTCATTGAGTCGATTGAATTATCTCAAGATGATAAAGAAACGAGTAAAAAAATTACAGAAGTAGGTATGTACAACGGCCAAGCTGATCCACATACGATTGAAATTGAAACAAAAGATGGTCCAAGAGCTTTTCAATTAACAGTCGAAGCACGCGATGATATTGCTGCTTTAATTGAAGGTAGAGAAGTAAGCTATATATATCACGATAATGGAGTTCAATTAGTGATTGAAGAAATTAAACTGAATAAATAATTCGTATTTGTGTTATAAACAATACTTAAATAAACTGACTTGTTGATGAAGCCAAGTCAGTTTTTTTTATTTAAAAGAATCACTAATAATTATTAGAAAATTAAGATAATATAAGCTATACTAATGTTATCCTTTTTATTTAAAATGGAAAAGGTAAGATTAATAGAAATGAAGGGTGTTAATAAAATGTCAAAAATTAAGTTCCATTATGGCAATGATGTGCCGCTAGAAATGCATAAAGTGAGAATTGTACAAAAACTAAATTTACTACCTGTAGAAGAACGTGCAAAAGCAATGGATGAAGCGGGATATAATACTTTCTTACTTCAAAATCGTGATGTATTTATGGATATGTTAACAGATAGTGGCGTTAATGCCATGAGTGATAATCAACAAGCTGCAATGATGAATGCAGATGATAGTTACGCTGGATCGGCTACATTTACACGCTTAGAAAGTAAATTAGAAGAATTGTTTGGAACAGAATATTTCTTGCCAACGCACCAAGGGCGCGCAAGTGAAAATATTATCTCGCAAGCGTTTGTTAAAGAGGACACAATTATTCCAATGAATTATCATTTTACAACATCTAAAGCTCATATTACTTTAAATGGTGGAAAAATTGAAGAAATATTTATTGATGAGGCACTTGAATTAACAAGTGATTATCCATTTAAAGGAAACATGGATGTTAATAAATTAAAAGCATTAATTGAAAAGCATGGGGCAAATAAAATTAGTTATGTCCGTTTAGAAGCAGGAACCAATTTAATTGGCGGACAACCACATTCTTTAGAAAATATTAAAGAAGTCAAAAAATTATGTGATGCACATGACTTAATGCTTATTTATGATGCAAGCTTATTAGCAGATAACTTACATTTAATTAAACAGCGTGAAGCAGCGTGTGCAGATATGTCAATTCGTGAAATCACACGTGAAATTGCAGATCAATGTGACATTATTTATTTCTCGGCACGAAAGTTAGGTTCAGCGCGCGGTGGTGGAATTTCAACAAAACATAAAGATGTATATATGAAATTACGCGAATATATCACTTTATATGAAGGATTCTTAACTTATGGCGGTATGTCTGTACGTGAAATGGAAGCTTTAACAGTCGGATTAGAAGAAACAATGGATGAAGATAATATTTCACAAGGACCTAATTTTATAAAATATATGACTGAGCAATTCCAAGCGAAAAATGTACCAGTCATTACCCCGCCAGGAGGTCTAGGCTGTCATCTAAATGCCAAAGACTTTGTTGATCATTTGTCGCAAACAGAATATCCAGCTGGTGCTTTAGCGGCGGCAATATATATTATTAGTGGCGTTCGTGGTATGGAACGGGGAACGATGTCTGAGGCGAGAAAAGAAGATGGGACAGAAACGCTTGCACATATGGAACTTGTGAGACTTGCGATGCCTCGACGCGTATTTACAATGTCACAAATCAGTTATGCAGTTGATCGTATCTCGTGGTTATATGAAAATCGTCATTTAATTGGTGGATTAACATTCTCAGAAGAACCAGATGTTTTACGCTTTTTCTTTGGACGATTAAAAGCAACATCGGATTGGCCAGAAAAATTAGTTGCTAAATTTAGAGAAGACTTTGGTGATAGTTTATAAAGAAGTTCATTAAATTAAAAAATCTCTTTTCAGTTAAATGACTGAAAAGAGATTTTTTAAAATTTTTAAAGGCTAGCATTTTCCATCCAATCTTTACCATCAAGAATTCGGGCGACCATCATGCTTGCAACCGTATCACCTGTTGAATTAACCATTGTTGCAGGTGGATCGACGACAACACCGATAGCTGAGATAATTGGTAGAGCTTCAATAGGCAAACCGTATAAAGTAATAATCATCATTTCGCCAATAAATCCCCCACCTGGAATCCCACTCATTACTGTACCAGACAAGAGACAAATGCCTATAGCTGTTAGAAATGTTCCGATGCCAGAAAAATCCATATTGAAGACGCCAAAAACAAAAGCGATTTTTAACATAGCAGACAGACAGGAACCATCCATGTGAATTGTCGCACCTAGTGGCAAGACAGTTTCTCTGATATCTTTTGGTACACCAATTCGTTTAGCCGCTTGTAAATTGACAGGGATAGCAGCAACACTACTGCCAGTTCCAAGTGATGTTGCTGCTGGAGCTAAAATGTTTTTCCAAAATCGTTTCACGCCTTTTTTTCCACCTGCGATAAAAGCATATAAAGTAAAGCCAATAAAGAAATACAAAATAGAAACAGGGTAATAAATTAAAAAAGCTTTTGCATAGTCGCCTATTAATGCAGTACCAAAATCACCAATTAATGCTGCAAAATAAGCACCTAATCCAATCGGTGCATAATACATAATGATTTGTACAATTTTCATAAAAACTTCCGAACCACCTAACAAGAAGGCTTGAAATGGTCTGCCTTTTTCACCGATTAATCCAGTAGCAACACCAACTAAGACAGCAAAGATAATTAGAGCAAGCATATTGGATCTAGAGAATAAATCAATAAAATCAGGAACAGTAAATGTATTTACAAGTTGTTCAGCTAAAGTAATTTCTTCAGTTTCTGTAGGTGTTTCTAAAGGAATATCAGCTCCAGATCCAGCTGAGAATATGACCGTTGCAGCTAACATAAATACTGAGGCTATAATACCTGTGACAATAAAAATTGTCATCATTGACCCCATAATTTTCCCAAAACGTTTCATACTATCCATGTTTGCAATAGCTGAAGAAATGGAAAAGAAAACAAGAGGAACAACAACCATAAATAATAAATTAATAAAAATGTCACCTAAAGGTTTAATAATTCCAGCTTTTTCACCAAAAACTAAACCTAAAATTGACCCTATAACAATTGAAGCAAATAAAATGATTGGAAATTGATAAGCTTTTAATTTTTTCATGGAATGTTTAATCCCTTCTATCTGTATTTTTCGTGATTAATTTATTAAATTTTCCAAATCCCTTCATAAACAATCACTGCATTACCGCTTAATGATAAGTTAGTAATCCAGTTAGCTTCTTCTTTAAAATCTATTATAAGATTACCACCTTGCGTATTGACTTTAAAAGGAGCAGTTCCTTGCTTGGTTAGAGCAGTCATAATTGCTGAAGCACAGGCGCCAGAACCACAAGCAAGTGTTTCTTCTTCAACCCCAAGTTCATATGTTCGAATTGAAATAGTTTGTTGGTTAATGATTTCAACGCGGTTGACATTTGTTCCTGCTTTAAAATTAGAATGATGACGGATATGATTACCCCATCGTTCAAAATCAGTTTTGTTTAAGTTATTTATTTGTTTATCATATATTACAGTGTGTGGCACACCAATTATGCCATAGTGATAAGGCACATTTACGCTTTGTAATTGTAAAGTTTGATTCAGTTCTATATATTGCTTATGTACATGAGGAAAGAAGATTGTGACAGTGTTATCTTTCTGAATAGATGCTTGATAATTGCCAGCTAATGTTTCGAAAGTCATGTTTTGCTGAACAACATTATTTTCAAAAGCAAATCTTGCGAGACAGCGTGCGCCATTACCACACATTTCTCCAATTGAACCGTCTGAATTAAAATAGCGCATTTTAAAATCGGCATGATGTGAATTTTCAAGTAAAATGAGGCCATTTGATCCAACCCCAAACCGACGTGTGCAGATTTTTTTAGCGAAATTTTTTATATTAAGCGAATTTAAAATCCCTATCCTATTGTCTATCATGACAAAATCATTGCCGCAGCCGTGCATTTTTGTAAAATGAATTTTCATTAATATCCCATCCAATTAAAAAATCTTAGATTATTCATGTTATAAAACGTTGAAGCCTGAGTATTAACTTAAAGTTATCTGCTAGTATTGGGTTAAATTATACATTAAGATGTAAATAATGTATATCTTAATTAAGCATAATGAAATTGAAATCAAAAATAAGACATATTAAATATAATTAACTGCTTTTATGTTAACGCGTACAAGCTTGTCATATAAAGTTTTATTAATCATTATTTGCTTGATATTTTCTTCAAATAATGCTATTTTTAACTATAGAACTGAGCGAATATAAAGGGGGATTTGTAAAATGAAAAAGAACTGGTTACTATCTATTGGAATTTTATTAATATTATCATTGTTTTTAGTTGCTTGTGGCGGTGGAACAGACGATAAGGCAGAGGATGGTGGAAGTGAAGATCCAGAATTCTTAAGCTTTTTAACTGGTGGAACAAGTGGGACTTATTATCCATTAGGTGGAGCAATTGCTAAAATTATTTCCGATGAAACAGGTATTCAGCCAGATGCAGTTTCTTCAAATGCTTCAGCAGACAATATTATTGCATTAAAAGATGGCGAAGCAGAAATGGCATTCACACAAACAGATGTGGCAGCTTATGCTGCAGAAGGAATTAATGCATTTGATGAACCAATTGAGACGGTCTTAGGATTAGGTTCACTTTATCCTGAAACAATTCAAATTGTAACAATTGCAGATTCAGGCATCAAAACGGTTGAAGACTTAAAAGGTAAGAAAGTTTCAGTTGGAGCACCTGGTTCAGGGACTTATATTAATGCTGAACAAATTTTAGAAGCATATGATATGACGATGGACGACATCGATGCTCAAAATTTAGATTTTGGTGAATCAGCAGGTGGAATTAAAGATGGAAATATTGATGCAGCATTTATTACAGCAGGTACACCAACGGGTGCTGTAGAAGAATTGCAAGCTACTTCAGAAGTTCATATCGTTCCAGTTGAGGCAGATAAAGCAGAAGCGCTGATTGAAAAATATCCCTACTATGCATTAGACACTGTACCTGAAGGAACTTATGGATTAGAAGAAGATATTGACACTGTAGCAGTATTAGCAATGATTGTTGTCACTGATCAGTTATCAGAAGATACAGTGTATAAAATGACAAAAGCGCTATATGAAAATTCAGGTGATATAGCTCATGCTAAGTCAGAAGAAATTTCAATTGATCGTGCGTTAGACGGTATCGGTATTGAAATGCACCCTGGTGCACAAAAGTATTATGACGAAGAAGGCATCGAAGCGAATTAATGACATGAATCAAATAACTTAAAGGCCGGTGATACCTTATGAGTACCTTAGGGAACACCGGCTTTTTAACTTCAATTAGTAGGCGATGAAATGAAAAAATGGTTAGTAATTGCTAGTATAACTTTATTGATCTTAAGTGGCTCCTTGTTTATTCCTTTTAAATCAGCACTTGTTTTTTATGATGAGAATACAGAGGATATTGTTGCCTATGTGCCATTAAAGCCTGGCGAATCATTTCAAATTATTTTTACACATTCGATTCATTTAAAAGACGTGACTGAAAAATATGAAATAACAAAAAATAAAAAAATTAAACAATACGAAATGATATTTAGTGATTTTGGCATAGGTATGCCATACGAAGTAAAAGAGCATGAAGATATTTTTTATGAGAATGGCTTTTATCATGTCATTAATATGAACAATCACTTTGATTCATTGAAAATTCGTAATGGTAAAACAGTATCGGAACATCGTTTTATCTGGAAAGAAAAAAAGAAAAAAGAAAAAAGAGTAAGTTTTAATGATTATTTTAAGCCAGGTGCTTGGTTTACTGTAAAATCTGATAAATTATCTCTATTAGACATGTGGAAAGAGGTGAAGATTCATGAATGAATCAAATAAAGAAAAAGATTTAAATGTGAATGAGACAGAGGCATTAAGTGAGGAACAACAAGCAGAACTTTTAAAGAAGTATGATGCAGAATCAAATACGCGCGAGATGAAAGGAATTACTGGAACAATTGTATTTATTCTCCTATTATCTTTTTCTATATTCCAATTATATACAGGTGCCTTTGGACAATACACAGCTTATATCCAAAGAACTGTTCACTTAGGTTTTGCCTTAACTTTAATATTTATGTTATATCCAGCAAGGAAATCAAAAGTGCATACGCATAATAAAGTGCCTTGGTACGATGTTATTTTAGTCCTACTCGCAATTATAGTATCAGCATATTGGCCAATATTTTATGAAACATTAGTTCAACAAATAGGTACGATTACGAATGTTCAACTTGTGATAGGTAGTATTGCGATTTTACTTGTCTTAGAAGCGGCTAGACGAGCAGTAGGCTTACCAATTACAGTTATTGCAATATTATTTTTATTATATGCATATTTCGGGCCTTATATGCCAGGTTCTTTTGGACATCGAGGTTTAACAATTTCACAAATTGTTGATTCAATGTTTTTCACAACAGAAGGAATTTTAGGTACTCCATTACAAGTATCTTCCACATATATATTCTTATTTTTACTGTTTGGATCTTTTTTAGTGCAAACAGGTGTTGGAAATTACTTTAATGATTTAGCAATTACGATTGCTGGTAAGCGCGTTGGGGGTCCTGCTAAAGTGGCTATTTTCTCTAGTGCTCTTCAAGGAACTATTTCTGGGAGCTCGGTTGCAAATACAGTTACATCAGGATCTTACACAATTCCAATGATGAAACGCTTAGGTTACCATCGTAATTTTGCTGGAGCTGTAGAAGCGGCAGCATCTACTGGTGGGCAAATTATGCCACCCATTATGGGAGCGGCAGCCTTTTTGATGATTGAATTTGCAGGAGTACCTTATTGGGAAATTGCAAAAGCAGCATTAATACCAGCAATACTCTACTTCTCTGGAATTTGGATTATGACACATTTTGAAGCTAAAAAACAAGGCTTGCTTGGCTTACCTAAAGATCAAATACCGAAAGTCAAAGTTGTCTTGAAAAAAATACATTTATTATTCCCAATCGTGTTAATTGTTTATTTACTCTTTCAAGGGTTTAGTATTGAAAGAACTGCTCTACTTGGAATTTTATCGACAATTTTAGTTAGTATGATTTTAAAAGAAACACGAATAAATCTAGCTAAGTTTATTACAGCACTCACAAGTGGTGCGCGAACAGCTTTAGGAGTTGCTTCAGCAACAGCAACAGCAGGAATTATCGTAGGTGTTGTAACTAAAACAGGACTAGGACTTAAAATGGGAAATAGTTTAGTTAGTATTGCAGGTAATATCTCAACTAATATTCAAATGCAATTGCTTTTAACCTTATTCTTTACAATGATTACATCAATTATCATTGGAATGGGATCGCCAACAACTGCAAACTATATTATTACATCAACTATTGCACTCCCAGCAATTATTGCAATGAATGATCTTTTACCTGTTGCTATACCCGTTTTAGCTGCACATATGTTTGTATTTTACTTTGGGATTGTAGCAGATATTACACCACCAGTTGCTTTAGCGGCTTTTGCCGCCACTGGGATATCCGGCGGGGCACCAATCCGGACAGGATTTAATGCCTCCAAATTAGCAATAGCTGCATTTATTATCCCTTATATGTTTGTCTTAGAGCCAGCCTTACTGATGATTGATACAAATGCTTTTGAAATTTTATTAATCTTGATTACTGCGATTGCTGGTATGATAGCAATTGGAGCTGGTTTGATAGGTTATTGGTATACAAAATTAAATGTAATTACTCGAATTATTGCAACAATTACTGGTCTATCATTAATTTATCCAGGTGGTACGACAGATATAATAGGATTTATCGTCTTTATTGTCATGTTAGGTTTACAAATAAGAAAAGACAAACAAGAAAAAACTCTAAATCAAGCAGAGCCATCTGTTTAATAACTTTGAAACACTTCTTAGCATAGTTCTAAGAAGTGTTTTTTATAAAGTTATTGTTTGACCTACTTAACTGTACTATACTAAATCTAATGAGAAGATAATTAATTAAATAAATTTTAAAGATATTACCTATTATGTAAGCGCTATCTTTTTAGAGGGTGTATTAATGGAAAGAATTTGTTAAATGTCGCATGTCAAATAAAGCTCATTTTAAAATTAATTTATTTAAACGATTTAAATTATAATTTTAGGAGGGTACGAGATGATGAAAGTAAAGCAGTTATCAAATTATATTAATGGTGAATGGATCAAATATAATGGTGAATTAGCTAATGTTATTAATCCAGCAACAGGAGAAGTCATTACAGAAGTTCCTTTATCAACGAGTGATACAGTTTCTGAAGCAGTTAACGCAGCTAAAGAAGCACAAAAGTCTTGGGCTCAAGTTCCCGCACCTGTTCGGGGAGAATTACTTTATAAAGTAGGACAAATTATGGCGGAACGAAAAGAACACTTATCAGAACTTCTCACATTGGAAAATGGAAAAGTACTTGAAGAAGCGCGTGGCGAGGTACAAGAAGGAATTGATATGGCATTTTATATGGCAGGTGAAGGTAGACGTTTGTTTGGTCAAACAACACCAGCAGAATTGCAAAATAAATTTGCAATGAGCGTTCGGTCTCCGATAGGTGTTGTAGGTTTAATTACGCCTTGGAATTTTCCAATTGCAATTGCGTCTTGGAAGTCATTTCCGGCAATCATATCTGGAAATGCAGTTGTCTGGAAGCCTGCTACAGAAACGCCAATCATGGCATATGAACTTGCTCGTATTTTTGAAGAGGCAGGGTTGCCTAAAGGTGTGTTAAATGTTGTGTTTGGACGAGGTTCGGATGTTGGGAGCGCGATGGTTGAACATCCAGATATTAAAGTGATTTCATTCACTGGTTCAACAGAAACAGGACGTCATATTGCGACAGAGTGTGGACGCAACTTAAAGAAAGTGTCGTTAGAAATGGGCGGGAAAAATGCCGTGATTGTTATGGATGATGCTGATATTGAACTGGCTGTAGAAGGAATTTTATGGAGTGCGTTTGGAACAAGTGGTCAGCGCTGTACAGCATGTAGTCGTGTTATTGTTCATGAAGACGTCAAAGAAAAACTTGAAAAGCGTCTCATTGAAGAAATGGCTACATTGACAATTGGAAATGGATTAAAGTCCGGGATAAAAGTGGGTCCTATTATTAATCAAGCGGCAATGAATAAGATAGCTAATTATATTGAAATCGGTAAAGAAGAAGGAGCTAAGCTTGCTGTAGGTGGTAAAGTATTGACAGGAGAAAATTATCAAGCAGGCTTTTATTTTGAACCAACCTTGTTTACGAATGCAAGGATTGATATGAGAATTGCCCAAGAAGAAATATTTGGCCCTGTTGTTTCGCTAATTCCCGTCAAAAGCTTTGAAGAAGCAATTACAACTAATAATCAAGTAATGTATGGCTTGTCGAGTGCTATATTTACAAAAGACGTTAACAAAGTATTTGCGGCGCAGCGTGATTTAGATACGGGTATTGTCTATGTAAACGCTGGGACAACAGGAGCTGAAATACACTTACCATTTGGTGGGACAAAAGGAACTGGAAATGGTCATCGCGATTCGGGCGTTCAAGCGTTAGATGTGTTTACGGAATGGAAAGCAATTTATGTAGATTATAGTAGCAAGTTACAACGTGCTCAGATTGATATCGATTAATAGTAAGCTTTTGAATTAAAGAAATGAGGAGTGATAGGAGGAGGAAGTTAAAATGAAAATAGGGGTCTTAGGTGCCGGTTTAATGGGAAAAGAAGTCGTAAGAGACTTGATTTTAAATAAAGATATTACAGAAGTAGGTCTAGCAGATGTTGACTTTGAACGAGTAAATCAAGTGTGTCACCATTTAAATTCAAATAAATTAACAGCCTATCAAGTTAATGCGACAGATAAAGAGGCCTTAGAGAATTATATAAAACATTTCGATGTTATTGTAAATGCCTTGTTTTATTCATTTAATGAAAGTGTAGCACAAACGGCTATCCGAGTTGGGACACATGCTGTTGATTTAGGTGGGCATATAGGTCATATAACTGATAAAGTATTACAATTAAATGAAGAAGCAAAACAAGCCAATGTAACGATTATTCCAGATTTAGGCGTAGCACCTGGTATGATTAATATATTGACTGGTTATGGAGTTGGAAAATTAACAGAAGCTAAAGAAATAAAGCTTTATGTAGGAGGTATTCCTTTAAGGCCGGAAGCACCCATCGAATATAAACATGTATTTTCGATGGAAAGCGTATTAGATCATTATACAGATCCTTCATTAATTATTAGAAATGGTGTTAAACAAGAAGTCCCTTCTTTATCAGAAATTGAACCCATATATTTTGATAAATTTGGACCATTAGAAGCGTTTCACACATCTGGTGGAACGTCAACGTTATCTATAACTTATCCTTATCTAGAAACTCTAGAATATAAAACGATTCGTTATCCTAATCATGCAAAAAAATTTCAATTACTAGTTGATTTAAATTTAACAAAAAATGATTATGAAGTTGAAATTGACGGTCAATTAATTAATCCTAAAAAGGTGCTTTTAAAAGTATTGGATCCAATTGTAGAATTAGGCAAGGCGCAAGATGTTGTTTTATTAAGAGTTGTTGTTAATGGTGAAAAAGACAAAAAAGAGTTGAAGTACACATATGAAATGATTGTTCATAAAAATGAGAGATTACAAGTTACCGCGATGGCTAGAGCAACATCCAACACGATTTCTATTGTTGCTCAAATGATAGCAAGTGGCGTAATTACCAAAGGCGGGGTTTATCCACCAGAACAGATTGTGCCAGGTGATTTATATATTGAGGAGATGAAGAAGCGAAATATCATTATAAAAGAAAATATGATAAGCTAAAAAATCCTGATTACTATTAATAGTAATCAGGATTTTCAGATAAAAAGTTTATGATTATGCGTCTTGAGTGGCAGTTTTTTGAATTTCTTTACGAACTTCATAAATATTACTAATAATTGCTTTAATGACTGCGTACGCGGGAATAGCTAATAAAATACCTAAGAATCCAGCGATATTACCAGCTGCAAGTAAAATAGTAATAATCGTTAAAGGATGAATATGCAATGTTTTCCCCATGACGTTAGGTGTAATTAAATTAGAGTCTGTTTGTTGAGCAATAAGTGTAATTACCGCTACCCAGATTGCTAAGACAGGCTCTTGGAAGAAACCAATTATTAAAGCCGGAACAAATGCTATCCATGGACCAAAAAATGGAATAACATTCATAAACAAAGCAAATATTGCGAGTAATAAAGCGAAATTCAAATCAATAATTGAGTAACCAATAAATAATAAGACCGCTAATATAAATGCAATTAGAATTTGACCTTGAATGTATAAGCTTAATACCTCATCAATATCTTTTAATGTTTTAGTTAACCATTCTTTCTTTTTTCCTGTGAAGAAACTTGTAACAAAAGGTAAGAATTTTTCATGGTCTTTCAACATAAATAATAAGAAGAAAGGAACAAGTACAACAACAAAAGCACCTTGAAGCACCGATTGGAAAAAGTGAACAAACCATTTTCCAAAGTTAAGAGCAATATCATTCAATGAATCAGTAATGCTTTTTACGCCGTCATTTAACCAAGCGGGTAAATCGCCAGCTTGCTCAAGCAAAGAAATAACAAGTCTATTTGATTCGTTAATTAATGAAGGTAAATTGATTGTTAAATTATTTACTTGTTCGACAACGGGAGGCCCAATAATTGAAATTGCAACCCAAACCATTGCTGTTAATAAAGCAAAGATAACAATAATACTCCCCCATCTAGGAAATTTCCATTTCTCTAAAATTATTTGTAAAGGTTTAGAAATATAAAAGAGTACACCAGCTATCAAGATAGGCATGAAAATCGTTTTGCTAATAATAATAAGTGGTGAAAAAACCCATTTGACATCGACTAAAAATTTAATAATTATCAGAGCTAATAAAATGCCAACACCTAATTGAAACCAAAGTTTTTTTGTCATAGACTCACCCATCTTTCATTTTAAATAATTAATCTTTATTATACGCATTAAACGGCAGTCTGTCGAAAGATAATGAAATGAAATAAATAAGATGATTTTTTTAGAAAAAGAGACTTAATCACTTTAGGAAGAAATTAAGGTGATATATGTTATACTTAATTTAATAAAAAAATTAACTCGCGATAAGCGATTATATATAGGGAAGGTGTAATAAATTGTTAACAAAAGAAGAGGTAATAGAGCTTTTAAATAATGTAAGAGATCCCTTTTTACATGCAACATTAAAAGAAACAGAAGGAATTGTTGAAGTGACAATCAGAGAAGAAAAGAAACATGTTAGTGTTAAACTTGCAATTGGTGAGCCAAACACAGCTGAACAAATGACGCTTCAACAAGAAATCGTTGGTATTTTAAAGAAAAACGGTGCTAATACAGTTGGCCTTCGTTTTGAACAGTTACCAGAAGAAATTATCAAGAAATATCAACCAACAAGTGAAGAAACAGATTCTATTTTAGCAGGAGAAAAACAACCTCACTTTGTAGCGATAGCAAGTGGAAAAGGCGGCGTAGGTAAATCAACCGTTACAGTTAACTTAGCTATGTCACTGATGCGCTTAGGTAAAAAAGTCGGTATTATTGATGCTGATATTTATGGATTTAGTGTGCCTGATATGATGGGAATTGAAAATATTCCAGCTGTTCGAGGAGAAAAAATAATTCCAGTTGAACGATTTGGTGTTAAAGTTATTTCAATGGGTTTCTTTGTTGAAGATAACTCACCAATTATTTGGAGAGGTCCAATGCTTGGAAAAATGTTAAATAACTTCTTTAATGAAGTTGAGTGGGGAGATTTAGATTATTTACTTTTAGATTTACCACCCGGCACAGGAGATATCGCAATGGACGTACATGAATTAATTCCATCGTGTAATGAAGTGATTGTGACAACACCACATCCAACAGCAGCATTTGTTGCCGCAAGAGCAGGGCAAATGGCTCTTAAAACAGATCATAAAATACTAGGTGTTGTTGAAAACATGGCTTACTTTGAGAGTGAGTTAACAGGTGAAAAAGAATATGTCTTTGGAAGCGGTGGAGGAGATAACCTAGCTGATGTATTAAAAACTAAAGTATTAGGACGTCTACCATTAAATCAACCTTATTTAGATGAAGATGTATTTGCACCTTAAATTTATAAAGAAGATCATCCAAATGGTAAAGAATACCATCGTATGGCAGCAAAAATAATTGCGCAATTAGAAGAGTAAAGGTAAAATAAAAGTTAGTTAATTGATTACCAATTAACTAACTTTTATTATCTGATAAATTGAGAGATTACAAGCAGCAGGAGGAAGGCAGTTTGAATAGTCGTAAATTAGTACAAATGTTTTTTAAAACTTTATTTATAGGCGGGCTTATTGGCTTAATAACAAGTTTTTTTGTCATGTCAAACGAGTATGCGGAATATTTAAATCCAGTAAATCTGAAAGAACTGACAGGTGTAACCTTATTCTTTCTTGGTTATGCTTTAGTATTTACAGTTGTAAGTCAAACGGGCTTTTTTGCGTATTTATTTATTAATCAATATGGTGGAGCCTTATTCAAGGCATTATGGCCTACTGTTCAATTGTTATTAGTTATATTAGTAGTTGCTTCGTTAATTTATGTGCCACCAAAAGAATTTATATCGTTAAGTACTTATATATTATTAACAGCTATAATCGTAATTTTTGGAGCGATTGTTGCTTATATTAAATATAAACAAACAAATTTCACAGCAATAATTCCAGCGTTATTTTTAATGATAGTAATGACAGTATTAGAATGGACACCCGTTTTGCGAGGTGGAGATTTCCAATATATGTTGCTTGTGCTACCAACGCTATTAAGTGCTAATGCTTATCAATTAATTACTTTACATTACGTAACTAAAGTAGATAAAGAACATCAAAGAAGACAAGCCAAACGACTTAAACAACGTGAACAAAAAAGAAAAACAAAAATGAATAAAAAACAACAATCAAATAAGTCATAAATAGCGAAAAGATAAAAGTTGCATAACTTATATTTGTGTGGTATATTTATTCTTGTCGCTATTTAAGTTACACAAGTGATTAAATGAATTTGCTCCTTGAAAACTGAACAGAACAACTATTAAATGTCAAGAATGAATTTAA
>CALZEK010000013.1 GCA_945639745.1 uncultured Bacillaceae bacterium | reverse complement strand
ATTGATGTGCCATGTCCACCAATCCACTTAGTTGCAGAATGTACAACAATATCCGCTCCCCACTGAATAGGTTTTGAAAAGTAAGGTGCGAATGTATTATCGATAATAAGTGGGATATCATGTTCATGTGCAAGATCAGCTATTGTTTCTATATCAAAAACATTTAAACTTGGGTTTGTAATTGTTTCACCAAAAATAGCTTTCGTTTTATCATTAATAGCTGCTTTGACTGCTCCAGGATCTGTCCCGTCAACAAGACGAACGGTAATGCCATATCTTGGTAATGTGTTAACGAATAGACTATATGTTCCGCCATAAATATTACTATCAGCAATGATTTCATCACCAGAACTAGCAATGTTTAAAATGGCGTATGTAATAGCGGCCATTCCTGATGAAACGGCAACCGCAGCAACGCCGTCTTCAAGTGCAGCAACTCTTTGTTCAAAAGCATCAGTTGTAGGGTTCATAATACGTGTGTAAATGTTACCTGGTTCTGCTAAAGCAAATAAATTCTTAGCATGTTCTGTGCTTTTAAAAACATATGAAGTTGTTTGATAAATTGGTAAAGCGCGTGACCCCGTTGTCGGATCTGGTTCTTGTCCAGCGTGTAATAAAAGAGTGTCATCTGATTCTTGGAAAAAATTTGTCATTAATAAATGCCCCCTTGGAATTATAAAGCTCAGTTTATTATTATAATGAGCCTAAAAGAAAATTGAATATAAAAAAACCTCTTCATATAAGAAGAGGGAATTATGTAAATGTCCTCCTCTTATCTTTCAGATAAATTATCTGTAGGATTTGGCACTTTTAAAAGTAAAGATGTACTTTTAAGTTGCTGGACTTCATCGGGCCTATTCCCTCCGTCGCTCTTAATAAGAGTGTTAATTATGAAATTATTTATAATTATACAGATTCTAAAATCATTGTCAACTAATTAAGAATGTTTAGAATTGTCTAATAAGGAAGATGCAAGATAAATAATTAAAGCTATCCAAATTAGAGTAAATGAAATAAAATGTGCTTTTGTAAATGATTCGTTGTATAAAAATATGCCGAGAATAAGCATAATTGTAGGTGCTAAATATTGTAAAATACCAATGAATGAAAGTGATAAATCTTGAACGGCTCGACCGAACAAAATCAAAGGAATAGCTGTCGCGATGCCAGCACCGATCAATAAGCTAATAGTTAGAGTAGAAAAATCTATAAATTGCGTATTATTTTGATTAAAGAAAATTAAAAAAATAAGTGCAATAGGTGTTATAAATAATGTTTCAATTGTTAAGCTATAAATGGAATTGATACTAATGAATTTTTTGAGTAGCCCATAGGTCGCAAACGAAAAAGCAAGAATAAGTGAAACCCAAGGAAAAACCCCATAACTAAATGTGAGGTAAAGCACACTAATCGTAGCTAATCCTACTGCTAGTGCTTGAGCTAAAGAGAGTCGCTCCTTTAAAAAGATAATTCCCATAACAACGCTAATAAGTGGATTGATATAATAACCTAGACTTGTTTGAATAACAAAATCGTTTTGAACTGCCCAAATGAATGTCAGCCAGTTTAGACTAATGACAATTGAAGCAGCAAATAATATCATGATTGTTTTTTTAGAATTAAAAATAAGGGCTGCTGCTTTGAAAAAAGCTTTGATTTGATTAGTAAAGATAATCATTAAAACTAAAAAAACAAAAGACCAAATAATTCGATGAGCTAAAACACCACCTGCATTAACTTCATCAAGCATCTTCCAATAAATTGGGAGAACACCCCATAATAAGTATGCGAGTAAAGCATAAATAATACCCACGTTTAAAGTTTTCTTGTTCACAAAATAACCTCACTTTTTAAATAATAATCTCATAATTAGTCTATATCTTACCTTAAAATATTATTTTAAGGTAGATTAACTTATAATTACAGATATAGTTTTAAGCAAGGGGAAATTAGTGTATTATTAATTTAAATCAGTTAAAGATAAAATGAGGTGATACCGATTGGAATTGGAGCCATATTTTTAGGATCAATTATGATAATTAACTTTATCTTAGCATTTACTGTTATATTTTTAGAAAGAAAAAATGCAAGTTCAACATGGGCTTGGATTATGGTTCTTTTTTTTATACCAATTGTAGGTTTTGTACTTTATTTGATTTTTGGTAGAAAATTAAGTAATCGTTATAAATTTATTTGGGATAAAAAAAGAAAGTCTGGTGTCAAAAAAGAAGTTGATTCACAATTAAAAGTGATTGAAGAAGACCACTTTACATTTGAGCAAGATATTTTAAGAGAGTATCGTGCTTTGTATTATTTACATTTAAAGCATAACAATGCCTTATATTCACAAGATAATGAGGTTCAAATATATACTGATGGAACTGAAAAGTTTCAAGCATTAATCTCAGATTTAAATAAAGCAAAAGATCACATCCATTTACTTTATTATATTATCCGTGAAGATCAGCTTGGGACAAAAATAGCTAGGATTTTAATGAATAAAGCACAGTCAGGCGTCGAAGTGAGAATGTTATATGATGATATGGGTTCACGTTCACTAAGCAAAAAATTTATTAGACAACTGGAAGCTGCGGGCGTTAAAGTCGATGCTTTTTTTCCACCATTAATACCGAAAGTAAATTTGAAAATAAACTTCCGTAATCACCGAAAACTTGCCATTATAGATGGAGAAATAGGTTATATTGGAGGATTTAATATTGGTGATGAATATTTAGGCAGAGATCATAAATTTGGTTATTGGCGAGATACTCATTTACGCATTAAAGGAAATGCAGTTAAAGACATGCAAAATCGATTTATTTTAGATTGGAATCAAGCTTCACGCAATATCATCGAATATGATACGAGGTATTATGTTGGGGGATCTCATGGCGATGTAGGTGTTCAAATTGTTTCAAGCGGCCCTGATTCAGAATGGGAACAAATAAAGTATGGTTATATAAAAATGATTTTAACAGCTAAGGAGTATGTTTATATTCAAACCCCTTATTTTATTCCGGACGAAAGCTTGATGGATGCACTTAGAATTGCAGCTTTATCAGGTGTTAAAATTAAATTAATGATACCAAACAAACCAGATCATCCATTCGTTTATTGGGCGACCTTATCTTATGCAGGAGAGTTACTCCAAGAAAATGCGGAAGTATTTATGTATCAAAATGGATTTTTACACGCAAAAACAATCGTAGTGGATGGAAAAATTGCATCTGTAGGAACAGCTAATATAGATGTGCGTAGTTTCAGATTAAATTTTGAAGTAAATGCCTTTTTATATAATACTAAATTTGCAGAAAAGCTAGTTGATATTTTTGAAAAAGATATTACCTATTCAACTCAAATGACACAAAAACTGAATTAAAAAAGATCATTAGGTATTAAATTTAAAGAATCAATTTCACGTTTGCTATCACCAATATTATAATTAAGGAGCTATAAAAATGGATAAGCGACTCGCAACTGATTCAATTACAATTAAAACAGCACAAATATTACCACCCGACACAAACGCTTATGGAACATTGTTTGGTGGAAAATTAATGGCTTATATAGATGATGTTGCATTAATTGCAGCAGTTAGACACTCAAGACATACATGTGTTACCGCCTCAACAGATTCAGTAGATTTCTTAGCACCTGTGAAATTAGGAGATTTTGTTATTTTAGAAGCATTTGTCACATCAACACATAAAACATCGATGGAAGTTTTTGTGAAAGCATTAACAGAATCATTTGAAACGGGTAAAAAGAATGTTTGTGCAACTGCCTTTCTAACATTTGTTGCACTTAATGAAGATGATAAGCCTGTTCCAGTACCAGGAGTAATACCGAAAACATCTCAGCAATTAGAACTGTATGACAGTGCACCCTTAAGACGTAAACGCCGTTCTGAAAAACGTAGACAGTCTATAAAAATGGCTAAAGAATTCAGTGGCGAAATTATAAAAAGAAAAGAGAGATAAAATGAAACAAATACATTTAATGGAAAATTATGCGCATTTAATCTTAAAAAAAGGTGTTAATCTACAAGAAAATCAAGCAGTCATGCTTAGAGCTCCAATTGAAGGTGTTGAATTCGCCAGGATCCTTGTTAAGAAAGCCTATGAATTAGGTGCAAAAAATGTCCATATTAATTGGGCGGATGATACGTTAACACATTTAAAGTTTAAACACGCATCTGATGAAGTCTTGCAAAATGTTGCAGATTGGCAAGTAGATATGGAAGAGGCATTTATAAAGGATGGAGCTGCGTTTATTTCAATTCACTCAACAGATCCAGACTTACTAGCAGATATAGATTCAAGTCGGGTGGCTATGGCTAATAAAGCACGTTCAGAAGCAATGCGTGATGTAAATAAAGAAATTATGAATGATGCAATTCCTTGGACAGTTATTTCTATTCCAACAACAAAGTGGGCGCAAAAAGTCTTTCCAAATGATACAGCAAAAGAGGCAGTAACTAAAATGTGGGAATCAATTCTTTCAATGTCGCGCATTGATAATGATGATCCAGTCGCCGCTTGGAATGACCATAATGAAACATTACGCAAAGCGCGCGAAGTTTTAACAGATAAACAATATGATAAACTTATATTTACTGGACCAGGAACAAATTTAGAATTAGGTTTAGTCAATAAACATATTTGGCATGGCGGTTCTGCAATAGCAAAAACGGGTGTTGAATTTAATCCAAATATTCCAACAGAAGAAGTATTCTCAATGCCTGATAAATATCGCGTCAATGGTGTTGTTTCGAGTACTAAACCACTTAATTACGGTGGAAGTTTAATCGATAATTTTTCACTAACATTTAAAGACGGTGCTGTAGTTGATTTTAAAGCTGAACGAGGGGAAGATGTGTTAAAGCACTTGTTGGAAGTGGATGATGGTGCAAGACGCTTAGGAGAAGTGGCACTCGTACCTCATGAGTCGCCAATTTCGCAATCAGGCTTAATATTTTATAATACTTTGTTTGATGAAAATGCATCGTGTCATATCGCTCTTGGAAAAGCATATCCAACAAACATTGAAAATGGAGAATCAATGGACTTAAATGAATTAGATAAACACGGAGCTAATGATAGTTTGATCCATGTTGATTTCATGATAGGTTCTAGTGAGCTGGATATTGATGGTGTAACTGCTGAAGGAAAAAAAGAAGCAGTCTTTAGACAAGGTGCTTGGTCATTAGAATTTTAAGAGGAAATTTAAATAAGCGGTGCTTCTTTTAAAAGAAGCACCGCTTTTGTTTATGATAAAATTAATTATCTCCAAGGAAGTAGTTTATTTTCCAACCATTGTAGGCCTCGGTTAAAACTTAGTCCTAAAATGGATAAAACAACAACCCCAACCATTAATTTAGTTGTAATCATTAAATTTCCGTAATGAAGCACCATAGAACCGATCCCGTTTTGAGCAGCAATCATTTCTGCAGCTACAAGTAATAATAAAGATGTTCCAGCTGCAAGTTTTAATCCGGCAAAGATCATCGGTAAAGACCCTGGTAAAATGACTTTTCGTATAACTGATAAGCGATTTGATCCAAATGTAACAGCTGCTTTTATGAGTGTGTCATCAACATTTTTAACCCCTGAATAGGTGTTAATTACAACAGGGAAAAAGACACCTAAAGCAATAATTGTTACTTTAGAAAGTTCGCCAATACCAAGCCATAAAATAAATAAAGGCAATAGGGCAATTTTAGGAATTGGATAAATAGAATAAATAATAGGTGTTCCAATCGCATCAAACCATCTTGAGAAGCCTAACAAAAGTCCGATGATAATTCCCAACGTAGCACCAATCGCATAACCAAGAACGATGCGGTATAAACTTGCTGATAAATTTTGATAAATTTCGCCACTCATAATCATTTCCCAACCTGTAACAATAATTGCTGAAGGAGCTGGTAAAAAAAGAGGTGAAACGAAATTAAATTGAGTAATTAATTCCCATAAAATTAAGAGCCCCAAAATACCTAAAAATGAAGCGTAAACAGGGATTTTTTTATCTAAAAATGCAACGCGATTTTTAATGATTTGTTTGTTTTTTTGTCTCCCCATCCACTGTTCACTCCTTAAGTGCTTTTTTTGCATCATGACGAATTAGTTGCCAAATTTCTTCAACATATGCTTCAAATTTATTATTAAATTGTGGTTCATTTCTTCCTACTTTTGGTAAGTCGATATCAATAATACTTTTTAATTTACCAGGATGACGAGATAAAACAATAACTCGATCAGCTAAAAAGACAGCTTCTTGTATATTATGTGTGACATAAAGAGTACTTAATTTAGTCCGGTTCCAAATAGTTACTAACTCTTCTTGCATTAAGGTCCTTGTTTGAGCATCTAGTGCAGAAAAAGGTTCGTCCATTAAAAGTAGGTCAGGCTCAATGGCCAGAGCTCTAGCTATGCCAGCGCGCTGCTTCATTCCACCAGAAAGTTCTTTAGGATATGTGTTTTCAAACCCAGTTAAACCTACCATGTCAATATACTTTTGACCGATCTCTTTTTGTTGTTGTTTACTAAACTTTTTTTCTTGGAGTCCATAAACAACATTCTGATAAACAGTACGCCAAGGTAAAAGAGCGATATCTTGAAAGACAATACCAAGGTCAGGTTGTTTCTTATCAATACCTTCAAAATAAACTGAACCTTCACTAGGCGACATCAAACCGCTAACAATATTTAAAAGTGTCGATTTTCCACAACCGCTTGGTCCAACAAGTACAACAAACTCATGTTCTTTAATAGAGAAATTAATATTTTCAAGAGCAGGTACTTTTATATTTTTAGAGTCGATAAAGGTCTTACTTACATTATCGATAACAATTTCCATTTTATTCGTCTCCTAAGTCTTCTAAAGCTTTTTTAAGTAGATCTGGCTTGATAATATCATTTGCATCTATTGTTTGTTCAATTAATCCTTCTTTATAATACCAATCAATTTGAGTTTGGATATCAGATGATAACAATTCCCCGTTACGATCCATATATGGTAAACCTTCTTTAATAATATCTGGTTCTTGATCAGTATATTCTGCAATAATATTAATTACTTCATCATAATTTTCTCCAGGTATAATTTCATCATTTTCTTTAATGAGCACAGCATCATAATAATATTGTGTTGCTTTAATGTACGCTTTTAAGAAACGATGTGCGACATCTTCATTTTCAGAAAATCCTTTAGAAAAAAACAAGCCTGATGTCTGATATTCTATTTCATCGCCTACTTGGGCAATGATCTTACCATAATCATCATTAACTACGCGTGTAATATTAGGTTCGTTTAATAAAACAGCATCGACTTTTTCACTTTCTAAGGTTTCCATTAAACCAGGAATACTATTTAGAGGAATAAGGTTAACGTCATCAGTTGATAAATCATGCTCTTCTAAAATTCTGCCTGCCATATAATGGAAAGTTGATCCTGTTTGCGTAATACCTATATCTTTTCCTTTTAGATCTTCAATGCTTTCAATAGATGAATTTTTTGGAACCATTAATGCTGTTGAAGAGTAACCTTTTTGTTCTCTTCCCTTATCAGCTACAATTAATAAGTCTTCTCCCCCAGCCACCATGTTATAAAGGCTTGCTGTGATGCCAGTTGCACCAACATCAACAGAACCACCAGTTGTAGCTACAGCAATAGGTTGTGCCGCATCAAACCATTCGACGTTAACCTCGATATTTTCCTCTGCAAAGAATCCTTTTTCAATTGCAATGAAAAGTGGAGCTGAACTAGTTAATTTAAGCATGCCCAGGTCAACGGAACTTTTTTCCTCTGTTGTAGAATCTTTATTACTATTATCTTTTGTTTCATTCGATCCACATCCGATGAGTCCAATTGATAAAATTAAAACAAGTAAAACGATCAAGATATTTTTCTTTTTCATATTAAATTCTCCCCTTTTAAAAAATAATGAAAATATTATAGTTTTAAATTTACTCCTTTATTAACAGGTTTTATTTTAGTAGTTTAACACACTAAAGTCATCTCATCATTAATAAAATTAAAACAAATATTCTTTAGATTAATTATTTAGAATACTCTAAATTTAAAAAACGTCAAATCATAACTTTAAATCACTTTTAAGATTAAAGATTCTCATCTTAAAAGTGATTGATTAAAACAAATTATTTTTCACTAAAACAGCTTTGATTTTAGTGTAAGAAATTGATTTGTCTAAGTTAACTTTTAATTCTTTTAGTGACGCATCAGGCATGGCTTTTTTTGCATTTAAAATAGTCTTTTCATCTTTGTCAGTAAAGAAGATATTCCAAGGAATCGAGAAGCCTTCTTTATGACATTTGAAAATATGATTTTCAATGGTTTGTTCTGTTAAGTTTCTAATTAGCGCAATATCTTTAATTTGCTTTCCATTTTGGAATAACTTAAAAGTTTCGCGATGACTTGCTACTTCAGCTTTTTTGAGTGGCTGTTTGTTTGAAATTCGATTTATTTGAATCGATTTGTCACTCTGCGGGTGTTCTTTAATCCATTCTGATAAAACAGTATTGAATCGGTCACCGAATTGTTTATATTTTTTTTCGCCTATTCCCTTGATATTAAGGAAATCATTCTTAGACTCAGGTAAATAACGTGCTAAATCACGTAATGTTGTATCTGAAAAAATAACATAAGGAGGGACATTTAATTCTTTTGAAATAGTCATTCTAATATCGCGCAAACGATTAAAGAGCTCTATATCATAATTGGCCACTTCTTGTTCTGGAATTGCAGCACTGTACATAAAGACTTTTTGTTTGCCTGTTAAAACAGCAACAGATTTTTCATTTAATTTTAAAGTAGGATAACGTCCTTCTTTTGTCCCAACAATTCCTTCAGCAATTAAAAAATTAATCCATTCAGTAATATCCCGTTCAGTATAATTTGATAATAAGCCATAGGTAGACAATTTTTGGAAGTTGAAAGAACGGATTCGTTGGTCATTGGAACCTCTTAAAACTTTGGCTGTAAGAGTGACGCCAAATGATTCGCCCATGCGCTTAATACAAGATAAAATCATTTGAGTTTGTTCGGTAATATCAATTTTATCTTTTCGATTGACACAATTACTACATGTTCCACATGGAGTAATATTTTTCTCATTAAAATACTCTAAACTATAACTACTTAAGCAATCATGTGTGTGACAGTAATTAATCATTGCTTGTAGTTTTTCATACTCAGCTTGTTTAGCGTGTTCATCTACATCACTTTGTTCAATTAAGAACTTTTGAAGTTGGACATCTTGTGGTGAAAATAAAAGCACACAATCACTCACCTCGCCATCGCGTCCAGCACGTCCAGCTTCTTGGTAATAAGATTCTAAGTTCATTGGCATAGCGTAATGAATAACGAAGCGTACATTTGATTTATCAATGCCCATTCCAAAAGCATTTGTAGCTATCATGATAGAATTATCAGAATGAATAAATGCGTTTTGAGCGTGTTGACGTTCGTTTTCATTTAATCCTGCATGATATTTTAAAACAAGTTCACGTTTGTTTTTTAAAAAATTGTGTAATTGATCAGCTTGCTTACGAGTAGCTGTGTAAATAATCCCTGACTCATTTTTTCTTTCATTTAAGAAATTTTCGATGTAAGTTTTACTATCTCTCCCTTTGATTAAATGAAAGTGAAGGTTATCACGTTTAAAGCCGGTGATAATAGTAGAACTTTCTTCTATATTTAATAGTGCTTGTATGTCTGTAATAACAGATTCTGTTGCTGTCGCTGTTAAAGCGACAGTGTTTTTAATTTGCGGTAACTTTTTTAAAGCAGGAACAATCGATCGATAACTCGGTCTAAAATCATGTCCCCATTGCGAGATACAATGTGCTTCATCAAAGGCAACAAGTGATATATCCAAGTCTTTTATTCGGTTTAAAAATAAAGAAGAATTAAAACGTTCAGGAGCAACATAGATAAATTTATATCTTCCTCTTGAAACATCATTTAAACGAATATTTTGTTCCTTATTAGAAAGTGAACTATTAATAAATGTCGCTGGAACACCTAAGGCAATTAGAGCATCGACTTGATCTTTCATTAATGAAATCAACGGTGATATAATAATAGCCGTGCCATCTAAAGTCAGTCCAGGTATTTGATAACATAATGACTTCCCACCACCTGTAGGCATAACAGCTAATGTGTTTTCTTTATTTAAAACGCTAGTAATCACTTCTTTTTGACCAGGACGAAATTGTTCATAACCGAAATAAGTTCTTAAAATGTTTTCTGCATGTATTAACAATCTAAATTCACCACCATAATGTATAATAACATGTAATGTTAATATATTGATTCAAAAACAATTATTAAACAAGTTTGAAAAAAAATTTAAATAGGTTAAAATAACGGTTATATCAAAAATAATGAGGATGAATTTGAATGGAATTATCACTGTTATTCGAAATTATGTTAATTGGAACTTTAGGGATTGGCTCTCAGTGGATTGCTTGGAAGTTTAATTTACCAGCAATTGTTATTATGTCAGTTGCAGGACTTTTAGCAGGCCCAATTTTTGGTATTATGAATCCAGAACAGAGTTTTGGAGATTTATATAACCCCATTATTTCTGTTGCTGTAGCGATTATATTATTTGAGGGAAGTTTAAGTTTAAATCTCAAAGAATTAAGAGGACTTGGTAAACCAATTTTTCGGATTTCAACAATTGGTGCTTTTCTCGCATGGATTCTTGGTTCTCTAACAGCTCATTATATGGCAGGCTTATCTTGGGCAGTTGCATTTGTCATTGGTGGACTTTTTATTGTTACAGGTCCAACAGTTATTATGCCACTTTTGCGCCAATCAAAATTAAAATCTCGCCCTGCTAGAATATTAAAATGGGAAGGGATTATAGTAGATCCAATCGGGGTTTTATTAGCAGTATTTGCTTTTGAAATTATTGCCTTTTTCACTGTGCCAGAAAGAAATGGCGTGACATTAGTTACATTCTTTGTTACAGCAGGTGTGGCTATCTTTTTAGGTTGGTTATTTGGTCGATTTGTAGGTTGGATGTTTGAATCAGGCTATATTCCAGAGTTTTTAAAATCACCTTCAGTATTTATTATTGTGATTTTTGTATTCACATTACCTGATGAGGTTGTTCATGGAACAGGTTTGCTTTCTGTCACGGCGATGGGACTAACCTTAAGTAATATAGGAATAAGTTCATTAAATGATTTTCGTCAATTTAAAGAAAACATTTCAATTTTGCTGATTTCAACAATCTTTATTATGTTGGCTGCTTCATTAGAGCTTGAAACAATTTATCATATATTTAGTTTGAATATTATTGGTTATGTCTTATTAATGATGTTTATTGTTAGACCTTTATCAATCTTTTTATCGACGATTAATACTGGATTAACAATCCAAGAAAAACTACTTGTAGGTTGGATTGCACCTAGAGGAATCGTAGCTTTAACGGTTTCTAGTTATTTTGCGGCTATTTTAGCAGAAGCTGGTTATACAGACGCTTCTTTACTAACAGCATTAACCTTTGGGCTAGTATTCTTTACTGTTGTTGCTCATGGCTTTTCAATTGGACCACTTGCGAAACGACTTAATCTATCTCTTGAGGGCAATCCAGGTGTTTTAATTATAGGAAGTAATCGTTTTTCTGTTAAATTTGCTCAATCATTATTATCAACTGATACACCAGTCTTAGTTGTAGATTCATCGTGGGAAAAATTAAGATTCGCTCGTCAAGAAGGCATACCTTTTTTCCATGGTGATATTTTATCAGAACAAACAGAATATAATTTAGATACAATACCATATGATTACTTAATTGCTGCAACAGAAAGTAATTCGTATAATGCGCTTGTATGTACAACATTTATGCCAGAATATGGCCGGGCAAATGTATTTAAAGTAGATCCAAATGAAAGTGAAGCTAATGTGAGTAGTACGGTATCAAGTGTAGGTGGTCGTTCATTATTTAGAGAAGAAATCTCATTAAATAAATTAGAAGACTTATTAAATAGAGGATATGTATTTAGACTAACGCCATTAACAAATGTATTTTCGTATAATGAATATTTAGCAGAACAGTCAACCGATATCTTACTCCTTTATGTATTAAAAAAATCTAAACAAATTCAATTTTATGCGGCAGACATGAAACCTTCACCACAAGCGGGTGATATGATTGCTAGTTTAACACCACCACATAAAGAATTTAAAAAAATCCAAAAAAAATTAGAACAAAATAAAGCTTAAATTAAAAGCTCAAAATAAATTCACTAAAGAGTGAAAATTATTTTGAGCTTTTTATTAGTCATCACATTTAGCGATCTCAGTTCGTTTATGAGCAATTTCATTTTCTAAACGAACAAGTTGTTCTTCAGCAGAAGCCAGATTGCCACCGACAAAAGACAATTTTTCTAAATCTTCTTGAATCCGAACGTAATCGGCTTTTAAAGTATTTAATTCATCTTCTAATTTTTTACGCATCTATATTTCATTCCTTTCAATATTAACAAATTAACGATAAGTCTATATTAACTTAAAAAGAAAAAGATATCCAAATGAATCCCTTGTTGACATTATAGAAGAAGGAGTGGTAAAATTTAATTAAATTAATAGAGCCTTTGTAAAAGGGGAGTAGCTGCACAGTTAATGTCGTCATTACGAGAGAAAATCTCCGGCATAATTGGCAACAAAAGTTGTTAGCAAGACCTTTACCTATTGAAAGTTTGTTTAAGTGTATGTACTTAAGTAAGCAATCTATTGGGTAAAGGTCATTTTGTATTTTAAAGGGGATAAAAAGAAATGGATGCACAATTATTAATTGAATATGCATGGGTATTAATTATTTTAATCGGTTTGGAAGGTTTACTAGCTGCTGATAATGCTTTAGTTCTTGCAATCATGGTTAAGCATTTACCCGTAGAACAAAGAAGGAAAGCTTTATTTTATGGTTTATTAGGAGCGTTTGTATTAAGATTTGGTTCGCTATTTATTATTTCATTTTTAGTAGATGTTTGGCAAGTACAAGCTATTGGTGCAATCTATTTACTCTTTATAGCAATTAAACATTTATATGACCGGGCGACCTTAAATGAACATGATGTTAAGAAAAAAGAGTCTACAAGCGGATTTTGGATGACTGTATTAAAAGTAGAAATAGCAGATTTAGCTTTTGCAGTTGATTCTATTTTAGCAGCAGTCGCTTTAGCAGTTGCATTACCAGCAACAGGCTTATTTACTGTTGGGAGTTTAGATGGTGGACAATTTATAGTCATTTTTGCAGGTGGTATGATTGGTGTTATTATCATGCGTTTTGCGGCCAATTTATTTGTAGAATTATTACAAAAACGTCCAGGACTTGAAATGGCAGCATTTCTAATTGTTGGTTGGGTTGGTGTGAAATTAGCAATCTTAACTTTAGCACATCCTGACGTAGCACTTATTTCTACTGAATTTGCTCATTCAACTACGTGGAAACTTATTTTTTATATTGGGCTTGTTGTTATCGCACTTTCTGGTTGGTTATTATCTAAAAAAGTTAAAACAGAATAACGAATAAAAAGAATAGTTTGACAATTCGAAAGAGGTGGATATAATTTAAGTGACAGGTAGGAGAAAACTTATTAGAAACTATAAAAATAAGTAATCTAATTCATATAATAGCCTGTTAAATATTAGGGGGAAATAAAATAAAATGAGTGATGAAACGTTAAGGTTTGAAAAAGACTTATTGGGAGAAAAAAATGTTCCAAATGATGTTTATTATGGTATTCAAACATTAAGAGCACAAGAGAATTTTCCGATTACAAATTACTTAGTCGAAGAAGAGCTCATTAAAGGTATTGCTTATGTTAAAAAAGCTGCAGCTTTAGCAAATATGGAAATAGGTCGTTTAGATATAGACATAGGTAAAGCAATTGTTAGTGCAGCTGATGAAGTTATTTCAGGACAGTTTCATGATCAATTTGTCGTCGATCCTATTCAAGGTGGGGCAGGAACTTCAACAAATATGAATGCAAATGAAGTCATAGCAAATCGAGCGCTTGAAATACTAGGTAAAAACAAAGGTGATTACGACATTATCCACCCTAATATTCATGTTAATATGGCACAATCAACAAATGATGCTTTTCCTACAGCGATTCATGTAGCAACATTGAATCTAATTAAGCAATTAACAGTAACAATTAAAGACTTACAAGCAGCTTTTCTATCAAAAGGAAAAGAATTTGACAATGTTATAAAAATGGGGAGAACGCACTTACAAGATGCTGTACCTATTAGATTAGGTCAAGAGTTTGAAGCTTATGGTGAAGTGTTGAAACGAGATTTAAAGCGATTAAAAAATGCACGTGAAAATTTATTGACAGTTAATTTAGGTGCAACTGCAGTAGGTACCGGATTGAATGCAGATCCTGAATATATGAGGCGTGCTGTTGAAATATTAGCACAATTAACGGAATATCCATTAGTATCAGCAGTAAATTTGGTTGATGCGACACAGACTACAGATGCATATACAGAAGTATCAAGTGTTTTAAAGATATGTATGTTGAATATGTCTAAAATAGCAAATGATTTAAGGTTAATGGGATCAGGTCCGCGTGCTGGTTTAAATGAATTAATTTTGCCTGCTCGTCAACCGGGTTCTTCGATCATGCCTGGTAAAGTAAACCCTGTAATTTGCGAAGTTGTCAGCCAAGTTGCTTTTCAGGTTGATGGAAATGATTAAAAGATTTCAATTGCATGATAAGAAGTCGATTTTGAATTTATTTTGATTTTTAGGT
>CALZEK010000012.1 GCA_945639745.1 uncultured Bacillaceae bacterium | reverse complement strand
TTATTTTAAATAATGCTGCATGAGGTATGGTAAGACAATGGCAAGAGAGTTTCTATGAAGAGCGTTATTCTGAATCTTTATTAGATATGAATCCAGATTTTGTTAAAATTGCAGAAAGTTATGGCATCAAAGGGATGAAAATTAGAAAAGAAGACCAAGTAGAAGAAACACTTAAAGAAGTTTTTGCCTATGATGGACCAGTATTAGTTGATTTTAGAATTGTGCGCTCAGAAAAGGTATATCCGATGATTGCACCTGGAAAAGGAATTAATGAAATGGTAGGGGTGACAAAATGCAGCGAATCATAACATTAACTGTTAAAAATAGAAGTGGTGTTTTAAATCGTGTCACTGGTATGCTTCACCGAAGACAATTCAATATTGAAAGTATTTCGGTTGGAGCTACAGAAACTAAAGGTATTTCAAAAATGACATTAGTAGTAGACGTTAGTGACCCAAGAAAAATAGAACAATTAACAAAACAATTAAATAAACAAATTGATGTTATCAAAGTTTCTGATATCACTGATAAGGCAACAGTTGCCCGGGAGCTTGCGATGATTAAGGTAACAAGTACTCCGCAATTGAATAATGAAATTCAAGGGTTAATCGAGCCCTTTAGAGCAAGAGTAATTGATATAAGTAAAGGCAGTATGACGATTCAAGTGACTGGTAAACCAGATAAAACAGAAGCATTAATTGCATTACTACGTCCATATGGTATTAAAGAATTATCTAAAACAGGCGTAACTGCAATTTTACGAGGGCAACAAAGACAAGATAGTCAAGCAGACTCTCATTTATTCTCAGTGTAATTAACAGCATTATTAAAAAATAAATATAATATAATATTATATATAAAAACAAATAAAAGGGGATTATTATTATGGCTAAAGTATTATACGATCAAGATATCAACACAGAGGTTTTAAAAGGAAAGAAAATTGCAATCTTAGGATATGGTTCACAAGGACACGCACACTCGCTTAACTTAAGAGATAGTGGTCATGATGTAATTATTGGTTTAAGACCAGGTAAATCACAACAAAAAGCAGAAGAAGACGGATTTAAAGTATTACCAGTAGCAGAAGCAGTAGCAGAGTCAGATATTATCATGAACTTACTTCCAGATGAAAATCAAGCACAAGTCTATGAAGAGAGTGTAAAAGATAACCTAAAAGAAGGAAGCGCGATGGCATTTGCTCATGGTTTCAACGTACATTTCTCACAAATTACACCACCAGAAAATGTAGATGTGTTTTTAGTCGCTCCAAAAGGACCAGGACACTTAGTAAGACGTACATTTGAAGAGGGTGCTGGAGTACCTGCATTATTTGGAATTTACCAAGATTACACAGGTAAGTCAAAAGAAATCGCATTAGCATATGCTGCAGGTGTTGGTGGTGCTCGCGCTGGTGTCTTAGAAACAACATTCCAAGAAGAAACAGAAACAGATTTGTTTGGTGAGCAAGCAGTTCTTTGTGGAGGCGTGACGAGCTTAGTTAAAGCAGGATTTGAAACTTTAACAGAAGCAGGCTATCAACCAGAAGTTGCTTACTTTGAAACACTACATGAAGTGAAGTTAATTGTTGATTTAATGTATGAGGGCGGCTTAGAAAATATGCGTTATTCAATTTCTGATACTGCTCAGTGGGGAGACTTTGTTTCAGGTCCACGTGTCATTAATGATGAGACAAAAGCGCGTATGAAAGAAGTATTAGAAGATATTCAAACGGGTAAATTTGCTCAAGAATGGATTTTAGAAAACCAAGCAAACCGTCCACGTTTCAACGCTATTAATGCAAGAGAAAATAATCACCCAATTGAAAAAGTTGGAAAAGAACTACGTGATTTAATGCCTTTTGTCAAAAAATCAATGAAATAAAATTACAAAAGGAAGTGATAATATGACCAGAGTACAAATTTTTGATACAACATTACGTGATGGTGAACAATCACCAGGTGTAAATTTAAATAAATTAGAGAAATTAGAAATTGCTAGACAGTTAGAACGCTTTGGAGTAGATAGAATGGAAGCGGGATTTCCCGCTTCATCTACTGGTGATTTTGAATCAGTGAAAATGATTGCAGATACAATCAAAAATTCATCTGTAACAGCACTTGCAAGATCGGTTAAATCAGATATAGATATCTCATGGGAAGCCTTAAAAAATGCTGCTGAACCTGCAATACATGTGTTCTTAGCAACATCACCAATTCATAGAAAATATAAGCTTTTAAAAGAACCCGAAGAAGTGATTGAACTTGCAGTTAGTATGGTAAAATATGCACGCGAAAAGTTTTCTATTGTTCAATGGTCAGCTGAAGATGCATCACGTACAGAATTACCATTCTTAGCTGAAATTGTTGAAAAAGTAATTGATGCAGGAGCTACAATTATAAATTTACCAGATACAGTTGGTTATGCGACACCTGAAGATTATGGGAATATGTTTAAATATATTAGTGAAAATGTTCCAAATATTGACCAAGCAATTCTTTCATGTCATTGTCACGATGACTTAGGACTTTCTGTAGCAAATACAATTGCAGCAGTTGAAAATGGAGCAAGACAAATAGAAGGAACAATCAATGGAATAGGTGAGCGAGCAGGAAATGTTGCGCTAGAAGAATTAGGCGTTGCGTTTAAAGTTCGTGAAGATAAATATCCATATAAAACTAATTTAAAATTAGCTGAAATTAAACGAACAAGTGATTTAGTAGCTCGGTTAACAGGTATGAGTATACAAGCAAATAAAGCAGTAGTCGGTAAAAATGCATTTGCTCATGAATCAGGAATTCACCAAGATGGTGTCTTGAAACACGCTTCAACTTATGAAATTATGACACCTGAAATGATTGGATTAAAATCAAATGTTCTCTTCCTTGGAAAACACTCAGGAAGACATGCCTTTAATGATAAAGTAAAAGAATTAGGCTATGATCTTGCTGATGAACGTCTAAAAGAAGCGTTTAAACAATTCAAAACGCTAACAGACCATAAAAAAGAAATTACAGATGATGATTTATTTGCTATTTTAACAGAAGTACAAACAGATACTTCAGGTTTTGATCGTTATGAAATGGATATGTTCCAAGTACAATATGGAACAAATAATATTCCAACAGCGACAGTTGAATTAACAACACCTAAAAAAGAAAAAGTTAATGCTGCATGTACTGGAAGCGGAAGTGTTGAAGCATTATATGAAACATTAGATCGTTTAATTGAAGAAAAGTTAAAATTAATTGATTATCGAATAAGTTCTGTTGGTCAAGGAAAAGATGCACTTGCAGAAGCAACTGTTCAATTATTAGTAAACGATAAACAAATGACAGGTCGAGCTACAGCTCAAGATGTGATTAAAGCATCAGCAAATGCATTTCTTAATGCAGTAAATAGATACGTGATAGAAGCTCAAGTGCAAAAATCACAAGCAGAAAGATAAATAATAAAAGAAATCATTAAAGGCGGGAAAATTGTGAGTAAAAAGATCGTTCTATTACCTGGAGATGGCATAGGCCAAGAAGTAATTAATAGTGCAAAAGAAGTCTTAGATAAAGTGGCTAAAACTTATCAGTGTCAATTTGAATTTGAACAATTTGAAATTGGTGGAAGCTCTTATGATAAGCATGGTGTGCCTTTAACTGATGAGACAATAAATGCATGTAAGTCAGCTGATGCGATTCTATTAGGTGCAGTGGGAGGAACGAAATGGGACAATGTTCCGACCGAGTTAAAACCAGAACAAGGTTTATTAAAAATTAGAAAAGAATTAAATTTATATTCAAATATTCGACCTATCAAAGGATTTGACTCACTGCTTCATGCATCACCTTTAAAAGAAGATATTATTAAAGGTAGCGATATTTTAATCGTCCGTGAATTAACAGGTGGGCTCTACTTTGGTAAACCTCGTGAAAGACGTGAAAATGGCACAGTGGCAGTTGATACCTTAGTTTATAGTCGCAAAGAAATTGAGCGAATTGTAGAAAAAGGTTTTGAAAGTGCACAAATTAGAAATAAACATTTAACTTCTGTGGATAAAGCGAATGTTTTAGAATCAAGTCGTTTATGGCGAGAAATTGTTGAAGAGAAGTCTAAAGACTATCCAGATGTTAAAGTAGATCATATGTTGGTAGATGCTGCAGCAATGAAATTAATAACAAATCCAGCATCTTTTGATGTCATTGTAACAGAAAACTTATTTGGAGATATCTTAAGTGATGAAGCTTCAGTATTAACAGGTTCAATTGGAATGTTACCATCAGCAAGCTTATCTGATACAGTTGGTTTATATGAGCCTGTTCATGGATCTGCACCTGATATAGCAGGCGAAGGAAAAGCAAATCCACTTGGAATGATACTATCTGCTGCGATGATGTTACGTTATTCATTTGGAATGGAAAAAGAAGCGCAAGCAATTGAGAGTGCTGTTAATGAGAGTTTGCAACAAGGATATCATACGTCAGATTTAAATATTGCAGATGGAACAGTCGTACAAACTGATAAAATGACCCAAGTTGTCGTTGAGAATATAAAATAAAATTATTAATGGGGGTGTCAAAGTGACTAAACCAAAAACTATTATTGAAAAAGTTTGGGACAAACACGTTGTCCACACAGAAGAAGGTAGGCCAGATTTAATATATATCGATCTTCATCTAATTCATGAAGTAACTTCACCACAAGCTTTTGAAGGTTTAAGATTAAAAAACAGAGAACTGCGTCGTCCAGATTTAACATATGCTACGATGGACCACAACGTACCGACACGTAATCGAGGAGAAATTAAAGATCCCATCGCGCGTTTACAAGTAGAAACATTGGAGAAAAATTGTGAAGAGTATGGTGTTGAACTTGCAGATATTAATCACCCTGATCAAGGAATTGTTCACGTTATTGGACCTGAGTTGGGTTTAACGCAACCAGGAAAAACAATCGTTTGTGGAGACAGTCATACGTCAACGCACGGTGCATTTGGCGCTCTTGCATTTGGTATTGGAACAAGTGAAGTTGAACATGTTTTTGCAACACAAACACTTTGGCAAGAAAAACCAAAAACACTTAATGTGAAAGTTGAAGGAGATCTTGGAACGGGTGTCACAGCAAAAGATCTTATTTTAGCAATTATTTCAAAATATACCGTGAATATGGGAACGGGTTATATTATTGAATTTACAGGTCAAGCAATTAAAGATTTAACAATGGAAGAGCGTATGACAGTCTGTAATATGTCAATTGAGGCTGGAGCTCGAGCAGGTCTTATTAGTCCAGACGAAAAAACAGTAGAATACTTAAGAGGTAGAAAGAATGTTCCTAAAGGAGAAGAGTTTGAAAAGCTTGCAAAAGAATGGTTAGCATTAAAAACAGATGAAGATGCTGTTTATGATAAAACTCTAACAATCAACGCAGCAGAAATAGAACCACAAGTTACTTGGGGAACAAACCCTGGTATGGGTGCTCCAGTAAGCGGAGCAACACCAGCATTTAGTGAAACGGAAGATAAAGCGGCACTTGAGCGCGCTTTAGATTACATGGGGCTTGAAGAAAAACAACCGATTAAATCAATCGAGATTGATCATGTATTTATTGGCTCATGTACAAATTCACGTTTAAGTGATTTAGAAAAAGCAGCTAAAATTATTGAGGGTAAAAAAGTAAGTGATAAAGTAACAGCAATAGTCGTTCCAGGTTCATTCTCAGTTAAAATATTAGCTGAAGAAAAAGGACTTGATAAAGTATTTAAAGAAGCAGGCTTTGAGTGGCGCGAAGCGGGATGTAGTATGTGTTTGGGAATGAATGAAGATATTGTACCACCAGGTGGCCGTTGTGCATCAACATCAAACCGTAACTTTGAAGGAAGACAAGGAAATGGAGCAAGAACTCATTTAGTCAGTCCGGAAATGGCAGCAGCCGCAGCGGTCGAAGGACGCTTTGTTGATGTCAGAACTTATTAGGAGGTTGCATAGATTATGGAAGCTTTAAGAAAACATACTGGATTAGCTGTTCCACTTAACATGTCGAACGTTGATACAGATCAAATTATACCAAAGCAATTTTTAACAAGAATTGAACGTACAGGATTCGGCCAGTTTTTATTTTATAATTGGCGTTTTGATGAAAATGGTAATAAGCGTCCTGATTTTATTTTAAATAAACCTAAATATGAAAATGCATCAGTATTAATTGCAGGTGAAAATTTTGGTTCTGGATCTTCAAGAGAGCATGCTCCCTGGTCTCTATTAGATTATGGATTTAAAATAATCATTGCTCCAAATTTCGCAGATATTTTTTACAATAACTCATTTAAAAATGGTTTAGTTCCAATTGAAATTGATAAAGATCAAGTTAATGACTGGTTAAAACAAGCTGAAGAAGGTATACTTAATTTAACGGTAGATCTTGAAGAAAAAACGATTACAGATGTAGAGCGTGATCTGAAAATAAGCTTTGAGATGCCTGAGTATCGTCGTCAAAACATTATGAATGGTTGGGATGAGATTGCTCTTACATTAAAAGTAGAAGATAAGATTAGCGCCTACGAAAATAGCGTATTGTAGTTATGATAAGCTTGGTTTAGGGAGTGTGGACTTATTGGGGATTTAACGGGAGTAACGGGAGAGAAGATACACAAAGCATTAGAACGCTTAAAACCTATTGTTCATAGGACGCCATTAATTACATCAGAGACAACAAATAAAATTGTTGATAAAAAGGTGTACTTTAAAATGGAAAACCAACAAAAAACAGGTGCATTTAAATTTAGAGGAGCTTCTTTTAAACTTATGCAATTATCTAATGAACAATTAGAAAAAGGTGTTATTACAGCATCAGCTGGTAATCATGCTCAAGGATTAGCTTATGCATCAAGGAAATTAGGTGTAAATGCTATTATTTATATGCCAGAAAGCACACCACATGCAAAAGTAGAAGCAACTCAAAACTATGGTGCAGAAGTTGTTTTACATGGAGCTTCCTTTCAAGAAGCCTATGAGGCCTCAATGATAAGGCAAGTCGAAGAAGGTGCGACGTATGTTCACCCGTTTGATGATTATGATATTATAGCAGGTCAGGGAACAATAGCCATGGAAGCATTAAGGCAAGAAGATCGAATTGATACATTTATCGTTCCAATTGGTGGTGGCGGTTTAATAAGTGGAATTGCGATTGCTGCAAAACATGTTAACAAAAACATTCGAATTATTGGTGTGCAAGCTAGTAATATGTCAGCAACATATAGTAAATTTCATAATCTTAAAACCAATGAAGCAACACAAAGTAGTACAATAGCAGAAGGAATTGCCGTAAAGCATCCAGGTGAACTCACTATGCCTATTATTAACGAATATGTCGACGATATAGTTACTGTATCTGAAGAAGAAATAGCACAAGCTATTCTTTATATGCTTGAAAGAAATAAAACGTTAATGGAAGGGGCAGGAGCAGCTGCTCTTGCAGCGCTATTTGCACATAGTGATAAGATTCAATCACGTCACTGTGGTGTTATTGTAAGTGGAGGAAATATCGATTTAGATATGATTCCACGCATACAAAAACTGGCGAGTAATGAAAATTTGACTGAAGCTTATTAAAACTAATTGTGCAACTGAAATCATTAAAGCGCTATCTATAAAAAGACTTGTGTGAATAATTCACACAAGTCTTTTTTAATGAAAATAATTTTATCTATTAAAAAAGCTTTAAATAAAGCCTTGTAGATTGTGATTCTACTTCTGGCTTTATTAAAAGCTTCTCAATATAGTTATTTATCGTAATTTCTATTGGTTATATATTATTCTTCAGGATATAGAGTAGGTCTATCTAACCATTTTTCATAAAGTGACTCATCAACTTCAATTTGATTTGAATCATAAAAATACTCAGTTCGATCAACGGGTTTCCAGTTCTCGTTTGGAACGTGGAATCTTAGTAAGTCACCCTGTAAAATTTTATCAGAAAGCTCTAACTCCTGTTGAACTTGTTTTTGAATGTTTTCTAAATCATCATTAATTTCGATTTCTTCACCTGTATTCTCATCATAAAATGTACCCCTAACCATACTCACTTCAGGAGTGAAAAAATCACCATTTCTAAAGGCTACTACTTCTTTATGATCTTCAGAGAATAAATCTGTTCCGAAATTAATATAATTATCTGCTCTAATCCCTAATAAGTGTAGAAGAGTAGGTACGACATCTACTTGTCCAGCGTAATCATCTACAATTCCTTGGCCTTCTACCCCAGGTATTTTAATCATAAAAGGAACGCGCTGAAGCTCGGCGTTTTTATAAGGTGTAATTTCTTCTCCTGTGATTTCAGCCATAGCTCGATTATGGTTATCAGATATCCCATAGTGATCACTGTAAATAACAATTAATGAATCGTCGTATAAATCAGCCTCTTTTAAATCCCCAATAAATTGCTCTAGTGATTCATCTAAATAGCGAGCTGTTTGGAAATAACGATCAACAGAACCATCGCCTGTTTCAGCAGGTTCAATTGTTGCGTCTTCTTCATCAATTAAATAAGGGTGGTGGTGTGTTAAAGACATAAAATGTGCATAAAATGGTTTGTCTTTATCTAATGATTCAATTAAAGGCATTGATTCTTTAAAGAAAGGTTTATCTTTTAAACCATAACCAATAACTTGGTCATCGCTCATATTATAATAAGCTTCATCAAAGAAATAATCGATCCCAAATTGTTTATATATTTCATCACGATTCCAAAATGATTTTCCATCACCATGTAATACGATGTTTTGATAATCTTGTTCTTGACTTAAGATTGCCGGGAGAGCCTGATAAGTATTGTTACTTTTAGTGACAAAAGCAGCACCTTGTGGCAATCCATATAATGAGTTATCCATAATTAATTCGGCATCAGCTGTTTTACCTTGTTCTGTTTGATGGAAAAAGTTTTTGTAATAAGTAAAGTCTTGTTGGTTATCGTTAACTAACTTATTTAGAAAAGGTGTCACTTCTTCTCCATGTAATTCATAATCAATTAAAAATGATTGAAAAGATTCTAGATGAATTTTAATTATATTCTTACCTTTAGCAGCGCCGAATAAATCTTCATTAGGTTCCGCATATTTATTAGATAAGTAATCTTTTACTTCTGTAATATCATTACTATCAGCCAAAACACGTTCGGATGATGATTTAACGTTTTGAATAATGTCATAAATTGTAAAGTTATAAGCACCTAAATATTTAACAATGTAATTTCGGTCAAATGTTCTTTTTAATAATTCTGGACGATCCATTTCCGCTAAGCCCAAATTAATCGAAAATAGTAAAAGTCCACTTGCTATAATAATAATTGGTTGTCTCATTTTCATTCTAGCACTTGACCAGATTTGTTTACTTGATCTAAATAACACGACAAGTATGATGATGTCTACCAAATAAATAATGTCTGTCCAATAAACAAGATCTGCGATACTACTTCCTAAACTTCCAAAATTACTTGTTTGAGTCAAGACAGGTAACGTAATAAAATCACTATTAAACCTGTAAAATACAACGTTTGAATAAAGTAATAAACTCATAAATGAGTAAATAATAATCATATATCCACCAATTCGTCGTCCTTTTGCGAATAAGGCAATACCTAAAAATACAAGTGTTGAACTTAGTGGGTTAATCAATAATAGAACATGTTGAAAAAGACTTTGAACATATAAGTTGAATTCTATCAAATAAACATAATAGGATTTTATCCAAATTAAAATAGCAGCAATTGTAAAGAATCCCATTTTAGAAGAAATAAAATTCCTCAAATTTCTCACCTCAAATTTTTCTAGCTTTTCGCATGTTTATGCGTGTACTAGTCGACTTTCTATTATACTACATATTTTAAAAAACTACAATCTACCGTGTTTTAAGAAAACAACTGAATTAGTAATCAGTTCTATGATACGCTATTATTATTATTATTTGTTTTTAATATGAAGAGATGAGGGATAATGTGGATCATAGATTCAAAACACAAAATTTATTAGCTGGTTTACAGTGGTTCTTTTTTATATTTGCTAATATTGTGATTATACCAATTACAGTCGGTGAAGCTTTTGAATTAAATCAAGCAGAAGTAGTATCTTTGCTTCAAATGTCATTTATTGTAACTGGGCTTGCTTGTTTAGCACAAGCATTCTTTGGACATGGTCGTCCAATATTAGAGGGACAATCAGGTTTATGGTGGGGAATCTATTTAACCTTAGTTGTGACTTCAAGTGCCCAAGGGTTATCGCTAACTACTCTAGGGGGGAGTTTAGTAATTGGAGTCGTTATCTCCGGTGTAATTACAATTTTAATAGGCTTACTAGGTATTGGGCCTATACTTGATAAATTATTTACACCAGGTGTCATGGGTGTATTTATGTTTTTGCTTGGACTGACACTGATTCAAATATTTTTAAAAGGTATGCTAGATATTCCGTTTGGAAATCAAGCAGGAGGTAATATAATGATCGATTTACCTATTTCTGCATTATCCATTTTAATTGTGTTAATTGTGATAATAATAAGTATAAAATCACCTGCAAGTATTAGAAGTTATGCATTATTAATAGGTATAGTATTAGGTTGGGTATTATTTGTTATTTTATTTCCAAATGAACAAAGTGCAATTCAAAGTAATTCAACTAAAGTAAACAAACTGTTTCCACTCGGAGAACCTGTTTGGAATACGGGAATTGTTTTTACGGTAATTATTGCTGGTTTATTAAACACTTCAAATACTTTTGGTGCTTTAAAAGGGACGGATGCATTATTAAAAGTTAAAACGACAAAAAGAGATTATATGACATCATTTTCAATTACAGGAATTGCGACAATTGCTTCTGGATTTTTAGGTTTAGTACCTTATGCTCCTTACGTATCATCAATTGGTTTCTTAAAACAAACCAACATATATGAAAAATCACCATTTATTATTGGTAGTTTACTCTTTTTCTTAATGGGAATTATTACTCCAATCGGCGAATTTTTCTCATTATTGCCCTTAAGTGTGGGAAGTGCTGTTTTGTTCGTAGCTTACTTACAACTGTTTAATTCATCAATCGACTTTTTTAAACAAATATTCTTAAATACATTAAACGTTTATCGTTCAGCACTGCCTTTATTTGTTGGTGTCGTTATTATGACGTTTCCAGCAAGTTACTTTGAATCATTTCCTAGTGCAATTAGACCATTTATAAGTAATGGATTATTAGTTGGAATCGTTATAGCATTGATGTTAGAAAATATGATTAATTGGGATAAATTTGGAGGGCAATTTGAACAGAAAAAAGAATAAATACAACAATTATAAATAAAATAATAAAAAACCACATCGATTAGTTTTGAACTAATCGATGTGGTTTTTTTAATGATTAATTTATTTTATTATTCTTTCTTTGGTTTTCCTGTAAACATTTTATGGACACCGTTTTGATAAGCTACTGCAACAAGAACAATAACAACACCTAGAATCTGAATAAATGAAGGAATTTCACTAAACATAATTGGTGCAATAATTGAAACTGTAGCAATAGGACTTAGTAATAATAGACCTGCAACTACTGTAGGGTTTAAACGAACTGAACCATATTGAATGAATGTCCAAGCAATTGCTTGACCGAAAATTGCTAACATAATCATCCAAAACCAGTTAGTACCAGTAATCATATCACCGTTTGTAGCAAAAATATCTAAATCTGAAAGTCCGCCAGTTGCTAATTCAGCATCAGCTCCTGTACCTTCTAAAACACCCTGTGACATGTTCAATCCACGACCAGTGATAAGTAAGAAAATAAATGGAGCAACCAGCTGTGCAATTGAAGCTAAGAACATAGGTTGAACGAATTGCCCAACGTTAACTCTTGTTGCTTTTCTACTAGTATATAGATAGATACCATAACAGATACCTGAGATAGAACCAGCAATTGTACCTACAACAGCTAAGCTCATACCTAGAACAGTCGGTTCATTTGTAGCAGCTTCGCCACCTTCAAAAATACCACCTGTCATTAAAACACCTAAAATCATAATTGGAGCAATTATAAAGAATGATTTTGGAATTCTTTCTCTATCGAACATAGCAGCAAGTGCTGGTAAGATAATGATTTGAAGGTTAAGTAAAATGGAAGCAATTCCAGAACCTACATAATAAATAGAATAATTCCAGGCTGTAAAGTCAATACCAAGAAATATCCCTGCAACTAGTGAAAGAATAACTCCTTGTTTATTAAGGGCACCAAGTTTTTTAATTTCTCTAAAATAAAATGGCAGTAAAGCAAGCGCTCCTATTCCAACCCGTAAAATAACTGATGTTGCTGGTTCAAAGTTTGATAGCTTTACGAAAGGTGCAGAAAATGCAACCCCTAAAACTCCGATAATTAAAATAATGTAAGCTGTACTCATTTTTTCGCCACTAGTATTTGTTTGTGGCAAACTGTTACCATTTGTCATGTTGATCACTCCTGTTTTTTTTGTTGAATATACTATTAAACTACACTTGCATATAATTGTTGCCGGCAATTAACAACTTCAAATATTGTTCTTAATGAAAATTTACCACATAATTTTATAAAATGCAACATAAAATTTACTTTTTTTGATAAATTATAACATTTTTGTGTTTTAACAAATGAATAACAAATGAAATAACCTTATTAAACAATCTAAATGACAACGTTTGTTCAAAGTTCACAGCTTCGCTAAATGTGTCCATTTAAAGAACATGTTTTTTGTTTGAGAATAACAAAATACTTTTTTAAACTAGTTGATATCACTATTCTTCATGCATTTTAATCAAATAATCTGATAATCTAATGAAGTGAATTTAAATAGCAGTTTATGTTTATTTCAATCATTTAAAAAATAACTGCTCTTTTTAAAAACATTTTATTCCATGACATTTATAATAAAAGTATGTATAATCAAAAATAAAGTGTTACGAATTTGAATAATCGTAACACGAATAAAAAAGAGGTGAAGTAAATATGTCTGAATCATCATTAAAGAGGTTTAGCGTTTCGATGGAAGATAAATTATTAAATAAATTTGATGAATTAGTAACTTTAAAAGGTTATGAAAATAGATCTGAAGCAGTGAGGGATCTGATTAGAGAGGCTATACTTGAACAATCTTATGATGATAATGAACAGATGATTGCTGGAAGTATACTGTTGTTTTATGATCATCACCAAAGAAATTTACTTGAAGAAATGACAGAAATTCAACATGAAAAACACGGTTTAATCCTTGCTACAACACATTTTCATTTAGATCACGGTAATTGTTTAGAACTAATTGTTGTTCAAGGAAGAGTTAAAGATGTGAGAGAGTTAAGTTATAAGTTAACAAGTTTAAAAGGTGTTAATTATGGAAAGTTCACGGTTGCACCTGTAGAAAAAGTATAAAAAAATTTAGGAGGAAAAAGCGATGAAAAGAAAAATGATTAGTTTTAATGTATTACTTATTTTATTATTCGTACTTATTTTATCTGGTTGTGGAACAAGCGCATCAAAAGAAAATAGTATGGAAAATGCGAAGAATAGTAACACAAATGCAGAAAATAAAGATGAGCTTGTTTTAGCGTTTGGATCTGAACCAGACGATGGATTTGATCCGGCTACAGGCTGGGGTCGTTATGGCTCACCGTTGTTTCAAAGTACAATCTTAAAAAGAGATGATGATTTAAATATTGTAAATGATCTTGCGACAAATCACACAATAAGTGATGATAAAAAAAACTGGACAGTTGAATTACGTGATGATGTAAAGTTTTCTGATGGTGAACCACTAACAGCATCTGATGTGAAGTTTACGTATGATAAAGCGGCTGAAGCAGGTTCTGTTGTTGACCTTAATGTGATTGATGAAGTAAGGGTGATTGATGATTTGACAGTGGAATTTATCTTAAAAGAACCTCAATCAACATTTGCTAATACATTAATTGCAACAGGTATTATCCCTGAACATGCATATGATGAAGATTATGCTACTAATCCTCTTGGCTCAGGTCCATATAAATTTGTTCAATGGGATAAAGGACAACAATTGATTGTCGAAGCTAATCCAGAATACTATGATGAAAAACCTTACTTTAAAAAATTAACATTTCTATTTCTAAATGAAGATGCTGCATTTGCAGCAGCACAAGCAGGCAATGTCGATATAACATATATACCAGCTGCGTTTAGTAATCAAGAAGTTCCGGGAATGAAGTTAGAATCTGTTCAAACAGTGGATAATCGGGGAATCGTTTTCCCATATGTAAAATCAGGAGAAAAAACAGAAGACGGCCATCCAATAGGTAATGACGTCACAGCTGACCCGGCAATTCGTAAAGCAATCGATATGGCTGTCGATCGCGAAGCATTAATTGAAAGTGTATTAGAAGGTCATGGTGTCCCGGCATATACTTCAGTAGATGGGTTGCCATGGTGGAATTCTGAAACAGTTATTAAAGATGCTGATCTTGAAGGAGCACGCAAATTGTTAGAAGAAGCCGGTTGGAAAGATAATAATGGAGATGGTGTTTTAGAAAAAAATTCATTAAAAGCAGAATTTCAACTTTATTATTTAGCTGAAGATACAATCAGACAATCGCTTGCCATTACGGTAGCGGATATGTTGAAGCCATTAGGAATTAATATAGAAGTTAAAGGTGGAAGTTGGGATGTTATTGAGCGTAACATGCATTCTGAAGCCATTTTAATGGGATGGGGGAGTCATAACCCCGCAGAATTATACGATATATATGGAAGTGAAAATGCTGGGTTAGATTTCTACAATACAGGTTTTTACAAAAATGAAACGGTAGATGAATATTTTGAAAAAGCATTAAAAGCAGAAAGTGAGGAAAAAGCTCTAGACTATTGGAAAAAAGCGCAATGGGATGGGGAGACAGGTCTTAGTGGAAAAGGCGATGCACCTTGGGTTTGGTTAGTTAATATTGATCATTTATATTTAGCTAAAGAAAATTTAGATATTGGTAATCAGAGAATACATGTACATGGTCACGGCTGGCCAGCTACAGATAATATAACTGATTGGAAATGGAGCGAGTAGAATGCAAAGGGTTGTGCGTTTTATTCTATTTAAAGGAATTAAAATGATGACATTATTAGTTGCCATCAGTTTTATTTCTTTTTTGCTTATGAAAAACTCGCCTATTGATCCAGTTCAAGCATATATAGGCGCTGATATGTTAAATGTCAGTCCGGAACAGCGCGAGCAGATAGCAGAATATTGGGGATTAAATGATCCTTTTATGATTCAATTCACAAATTGGGGAACGTCAGTTATTTCGGGTGATTTAGGGACGTCAATGATCTATCGTCGTCCAGTATCAGAAGTTATAGGAGAGCGTTTTATAAATTCAATTGTTCTAATGTTAGTAGCGTGGTCCTTATCAGGAATTATTGGCTTTGTACTAGGTGTTATATCAGCAATGAAAAAAGGCACTTGGTTGGACCGATTGATTCAATGGTATTGTTTTACTTTAGCATCTACGCCAACTTTTTGGATGGGCTTATTAATGCTTATTGTTTTTTCAGTTTGGTTAGGTTGGTTTCCATTTGGACTTGGTGTACCAGCAGGTGTACTCGCAGAAGATGTGACATTGATGTC
>CALZEK010000011.1 GCA_945639745.1 uncultured Bacillaceae bacterium | reverse complement strand
GATAGAAAAAGAGGCCCTCATATGAGGCCTCTTTTTTATGTTATTTATGAATGAGCTGAAAAGTTTTTAAAAGTATAGATAATTAAAAGACCAGTTCCAATTAAACTTAAGCTACCAAGAACGAGGTATAGGTGATTACCACTAAAATGATCGATTAAAAAGCCCCCACCGACTGATCCGATAATTCCAGAAACACCAAAGAATACGGAATAAAAAATTAAATGTCCAGAAGATTTAAGCGTGTTTGGAATAATCCGAGTAATATAATCAAGTGAACTTAAATAAAAAATACCAAATGTAAGTCCGTGTAATAATTGTCCTAATAAAACATGAATGGGGTCAGTAGATAGGGCAAAAAGGACCCATCTCAGTGTATATAATAAACTAGCTAAAATAATAAATTGTAAAGCTTTATCTTTTTTAAACCATTTATAAGCAAATGCAAAAATTAATGCTTCACTCACAAGTGCGATAAACCAACCAAGGCCGACAAGTGACTCACTTCCTCCAAGACTCGTTATAAAGAGGCCAATAAAGCTATCATTTGCTCGATGAGTGATGGTAATAAACATCATGATAATTAAAAAGTAAGTGAATTTGCGATTAGTAAATAATTTTTTTAAGTCATTTACCTTAATGGCTTGGTCATTTTCATTTGATTTAACATCGCCAATTTGAAAGGCAATCACAAGTAAAATTGTACCAAAAATTAAATAGGGCCAGCGCATAAATTCAACACCATAAATATTAAGTAATTGACCAATGATAAGTGAAGATAAAGCAAAGCCAATTGATCCCCATGTTCTAATCGAGCCAAAAGAAATGTTTAGTAAATCAGCTTGTCTTTGAGCCAAACTGTCTCCAAGAGCTCCAACAGGTGAGGAAAAGAAATAAAAGAAAGCACCAAAAATAAGAATGAAAATCAATTGATTCATTTGAAAAAATAAGATACTAAAAATAAGCATACCAATAATGGTCATGATTAAAACCCATTTTACAGTTTTATATTTATCGCTTAAATATCCCCAAAAAGGTTGAGAAATAATGGAAGCAAGAGGACCAACAGCAAGAACCCAACCAATTTCTGTTCCAGATAATCCTTTAAAATTTAAATAAAGTGGTAAAAAGCTAATGATAATTGTATTAGTAACATGAAAAAAGAAAATTAACATTTTTAGCTTACGTAAATCAGCTTTAGTCGACATAGTTCACCTCAAAATAAAATAAATTATTAAAATGCTATAAAAAACGATTCAATTCGAGTAAAATGAAAGTGCAAGTTATTTTACTATATCATATGAAAGAAAACGGAGCGAAAAGAAATAGATAACATAGTACTAAGGAGTGAGTTTAGTTGTATAATGCATTAGTAATTGTAGCAATTATTTTAGTAGTAAACATCGTATATGTATCATTGTTAACGATTAGAATGATTTTAACATTAAAAAGTAGAAGATACTTAGCTGCCTTAGTTAGTGTGTTTGAAACCATTATGTATATTATTGGTTTAAGTCTCGTGTTAGATAATTTAGATGGTATTCAAAATGTAATTGCATATGCTGCAGGATTTGCAACTGGAATTATTGTAGGTTCTTTAATTGAAGAACGTTTAGCGCTTGGTTATATAACAGTTAATGTTATTTCTACAAATCCAGAGTTAGAATTTACTAAAAGATTAAGAGCTCAAGGATATGGAGTAACAAGTTGGGAAGCTCATGGAATGGAAGGAACGCGTTTAGCTCTTCAAGTGCTTACTCCTCGAAAAAGTGAGTTAAAGCTTTATCAAGCAATTAATGAAATAGATCCACGAGCATTTATTATTTCTTATGAACCAAAGCAAATTCAAGGTGGATTTTGGGTGCGTCAAGTACGTAAGAGAAACATGAAAAAAGAGTTAAATCAAGAAGAAATGATGTCTAATTCATTAAAAGTAGAAAAAAATGAACAAAACACGAACAATAAACTATGAAATCAGTTAAATGTTCGCGGTTTAATTGACTGTTAAAATCTATCTTTGTTATAATTGATGAGGTTGATTGAACTCATGTGATTTCCATATAATAATAAGAATAAGGCTTAAAGTATCTACCTGATACCGTAAATATCAGACTATGGAAAATTTGAATAAATAATATTTAAAATCTCATCCAAATAATCTCATGGTTAAAGGGTTGGATACTTAAATCTATTCATTTTTTCATATATATTATATATGCGAATAAGAATAGATTTTTTTAATTATAATAATAAAGGGAGTTTTAAGATGCCTAAAGTAGGAGTTATTATGGGAAGTATCTCTGATTGGGAAACAATGGAACATACAGTTTTAGTTTTAGAAGAGTTAGGAATACCTTATGAAAAAGAAGTTATTTCGGCTCATCGAACACCAGATGATATGTTTGTTTATGCAAAGACTGCACGTGAACGCGGATTAAAAGTTATTATTGCAGGAGCTGGTGGTGCAGCTCATCTTCCAGGTATGGTTGCTTCACAAACGACTTTACCTGTTATTGGTGTGCCCGTTCAATCGCGGGCGTTAGATGGGATGGATTCGTTACTTTCAATCGTACAGATGCCAGGCGGTGTTCCAACAGCAACAATGGCTATAGGTAAGGCCGGGGCAACAAATGCTGGTTTATTTGCTGGGCAAATATTAGCGACCATGGATAAAGAAATTGAACAAGCATTGACAACTTATCAAGGGAATTTAAAAGAAAATGTTGATGAAATGAGGAATAAACTTGCCAAAAAATAAAGTGATTTTACCTCCAAAAACAATAGGTATCATAGGTGGTGGACAATTAGGTCGGATGATGGCGATAGAAGCAAGATATATGGGTTATAAAGTCGCCGTTTTAGATCCAACACCAAACTGTCCAACAGCTCAAGTAGCTGATAAACATCTTGTAGCAGCTTATGATGATTTAAGCGCAATTAAAGAATTGACAGAAATAAGTGATGTAGTCACATATGAATTTGAGAATGTTGATTTAGAAGCGGCAACATATATTGAAAAAGCTGGAAAATTACCACAAGGTGCATTTCCCTTAGAAGTAACACAAAATCGCGAAAGAGAAAAAACATTGTTAGCTGATTTAGGCTTACCGGTTGCTCCATTTACGATAATTAATAGTAAAGAAGAGTGTGAAGCCGTCTTAAAAGATGCCCCACTTCCAGCAGTCATTAAAACATGTCGTGGTGGATATGATGGTAAGGGACAATTCAAAGTAGAAACAGAAGCAGATTTTGAAGCAGCTATAGACTTTATCGATCCAAACGAAACATATGTGATTGAACAGTGGATATCGTTTGATAAAGAAATTTCTGTTGTTTTTAGTTGTACAGCTGATGGTGACTTTAAGATGTTCCCAATTGCAGAAAACCAGCATAAAGATCAAATTTTATCAGAAACAACTGCACCAGCTGAAATTAATGAAGCTGTTTATAATAAAGCGGTTGTTGCATCACGAACCTTAGCTGATTCGATGTTAATTGTCGGCACTTTTACAATTGAGATGTTTGTGATTGGCGATGGGATTTTTATAAATGAAATGGCACCACGTCCACATAATTCAGGCCATTACACAATTGAAGCATGTAATATTTCACAATTTAAACAACATATTCGTGCTATTTGTGGCTTACCATTAACAGAAGTAACGTTACATAATAAAGCAAAAATGATTAATGTCCTAGGTGAAGATATGGACCGAGCTCTCCATGCAATCGAATATCAATCAGAGGCATTTGTTCATTTGTATGGTAAAGAGGAAGTAAAAGAAAAGCGTAAAATGGGTCATGTAACATTCATTGCAGAAAGCTTTGATCAATTAAATGAGCTGAAAGCTAGCTACGAAAAATAAATTAAATTTAAAGGAGAATGTCTGATGGCACATAATATGTCACCTGAAGAAGTTGAAGCGAATAAAGTATATTTAGAAATGGGATTAACCGAAGATGAGTTCAATCGTGCAAAATCTATTTTAGGCCGTTTACCAAATTACACTGAAACAGGAATCTTTTCTGTGATGTGGTCAGAACACTGTAGTTATAAAACATCAAAACCACTTTTAAGTAAATTCCCTACAAAAGGTCCACAAGTCCTTGTTGGCCCTGGTGAGGGTGCTGGGGTAGTTGATATTGGTGACGACCAAGCTGTTGTCTTTAAAATGGAAAGTCATAATAGTCCTTCAAGAATTAATCCGTTTGAAGGTGCAGCAACAGGAATTGGTGGTATTTTAAGAGATGTCTTTTCAATGGGTGCACGTCCAATTGCAGCAATGAATTCATTGCGTTTTGGTCCATTAGGTGATGAACGTACTAATTATCTATTTAAAGAAGTTGTTCGTGGGATTGCTCATTATGGTAATAATGTCGGTGTACCAACAGTCGGTGGTGAAATCCAATTTGATGATTGTTATTCAGATAGTCCATTAGTTAATGCGATGGTTGTTGGATTAATTGATCATAAAGATATTCAAAAAGGAATTGCTGCAGGTGTAGGAAATTCAGTTATTTATGCTGGTGCTAAAACAGGTCGCGATGGGATTCATGGTGCAACACATTCTTCAGATGATGCTGTTTCAGAAGATGCAAAGCCAGCTGCTGGTAATCCACATTTAGAAAAAAGATTAATTGAAGCGTGTTTAGAAGCAATTAATTCAGAAAACTTAGTCGGCATGCAAGATATGGGTGCTGCTGGTTTAACTTCATCAGGAAGCGAAATGGCAAGTGCTGCTGGAACAGGGATGTTACTAGATTTAGATACAGTTCCTCAGGCTGAGGAAAATATGTCAGCTTATGAAATGATGTTATCTGAAACACAAGAAAGAATGTTATTAGTCGTTAAAAAAGGAACAGAGAAAGAATTTTTAGATTTGTTTAATGCACATGACATCGAAGCAGCGGTTGTCGGTGAAGTTATTGAAGAAAAAGTATTTAAAATAAAACATGAAAATAAAATATGGGCTGATATTCCTGTCGATGCATTAGATGCTGATGCACCTGTATATTATTTGAAATCTAAAGAAGCAAAATATTATCAAACATTCCAAAATCAAGAAACAGAAACACCACAAGTTACTGATCATGGTGAGATGTTAAAAACATTATTAACGCGTGAAACAATTGCAAGTAAAGAATGGGTTTATAAGCAATTCGATTCAAATAAAGATAATAAGACACTTAAAGGACCAGGTTCAGGTGCAGCAGTTGTACAAATTAATGACCAAGATAAGGCCATTGCAATTACAACAGATAGTAATTCAAGATATATTTATTTAGATCCAAAAGTAGGTGGCCAAATTGCTGTTGCTGAAGCGGCACGCAATATCGTAGCCTCAGGTGCAAAACCACTTGCGATTACAGATGGATTAAACTATGGTAATCCAACAAATGAAGAAGTGTTTTGGCAAATGGAAGAAAGCATTGATGGCATTAGTGCAGCGTGTAAAGTGTTAGACGTACCTGTTATTAGTGGTAATGTGTCGATGTACAACCAATCAGAAGGTGAAGCAATTTATCCAACACCAATTATCGGTATGGTTGGCTTGTTTGAATCATTAAAAGATATCACACCAAATAGTTTCCAAAATGCTGATGATTTAGTTTATTTAATCGGTGAGACAGATGCAAGCTTTGGCGGTAGTGAAATTCAAAAAGTAGTAACAGGAGAATATTCAGGCCAAGCACCTAAATTAGATTTAGAAATTGAAAAAAATCGTCAAGCTAAATTATTAACAGCGATTCAACAAGGCTTAGTCGAATCGGCTGAAGATATATCAGAAGGTGGTTTGGCAGTTTGTGTAGCTGAATCAGTGATTCGTTCAGAAAACCTTGGTGCTGAATTAGCATTATCAGGTGAGGCAGTTGAAGAATTATACAGCGAAACACAATCACGCTTTGTTGTTACAGTCAATAAAGCTAATCAAGAAGCATTTGAAAAAATATTAAAAGAAGCGCACATCATTGGTAAAGTAACAAATGAAGCAACACTTCAAATCAGTGTCAATGATACGTTAGCAATGAATGAAGAAGTGGATGCATTAAGACAATTATGGTCAAATAGTATTGAAAATAGCATAAAATAAATAACTAGGGGAGACTAATTTCATTATGTTTGGAGTATGGGGACACGAACGAGCTGCTGAAATAACTTATTACGGATTACATGCGATGCAACACCGTGGTCAAGATGCTGCAGGCATAGTTGTTACAAATGGCGAACGATTAAAACTTCATAAAGATGTAGGGTTAGTCAATGATGTTTTTAAACGATTTGATTTTTCTAAATATCAAGGCCGTGGAGCAGTAGGTCATGTACGTAATGCAACACAAGATGATGGCACATTTGATAATGTACAACCATTTGTATTTAGAACCTTGGAAGGTAGTACAGCTATTGCTCATAATGGTGAACTGATGAATTCAAAGGCATTAAGAAAAGATCTAGAAAAAGCAGGCAGTATTTTACAAACAAATTCAGATACTGAAATATTAGCCCATTTAATGAAAAAAAATGGCCATAAAACAACAGAAGAAGCGATTATTACAGGTCTAAAAAAATTAATTGGTGCTTATGCCTATATTATTATGACAGAAGATAAAATGCATGTTGCATTAGATCCAAGAGGGATCCGTCCATTATCACTAGGACGGATTGGTGATGCTTATGTTGTCGCATCAGAAACATGTGCATTTAGCATTGTTGGAGCGACTTATGAGCGAGAAATTCTTCCCGGCGAATTATTAACAATAAGTGATGAAGGAATTAAGTCTACTCGATTTATCTTAAGAGAACCAAGAAATTTATGTGCGATGGAATATGTTTATTTATCAAGACCTGATAGTGATTTAAATCATGAAAATGTTCATGCTGCTCGAAAAAGAACTGGCATTGAATTAGCTAAAGAATCACCAATTGTTGATGCTGATATCGTAACAGGAGTGCCTGATTCGAGTATTTCTGCTGCGATTGGATATGCAGAAATGACTGGTATACCTTACGAAATGGGTATTATAAAAAATAGATATGTTGATCGGACTTTTATTCAACCCTCTCAAGAATTACGAGATCAAGGTGTGAAAATGAAACTATCTCCTGTACGTGGTATCATTGAAGGTAAGAAAATAGTCATGATAGATGATTCAATTGTTAGAGGAACAACAAGTAGACGCATTGTTCGTTTATTAAAAGAGGCTGGTGCTAAAGAAGTACACGTTAGAATTTCTTCGCCACGCATTGAAAATCCATGTTTTTATGGGATTGATATGTCAACAAAAGAAGAATTAATAGCAGCTAATTATAATACTGAAGAAATGTGTAAACTTATTGAAGCAGATAGTTTAGCGTTTTTATCTCCTAAAGGCATGGAAAAAGCCATTATTAGAGAAAAAACACTTAACCAAGGTCTTTGTCAAGCTTGTTTCACGGGAGATTATCCCGTAGTTGAAAAGGGCGAGAAGAAAGATTTCTTTAGAAAATATTAATCATACTTGAATTAGGGGCGAAAAAAATGTCAAATGTATATAAAAAAGCAGGCGTTGATGTTGAAAAAGGATATGAAGCAGTTGAAAGAATGAAAAAACACGTTGATAAAACAACAAGACCTGAAGTAATTGGCGGATTAGGTGCATTTGCAGGATTGTTTGATTTATCTAAGTTAAATTATAAAGAACCTGTTTTAGTATCTGGTACAGATGGAGTAGGAACAAAATTAATGCTTGCATTTGAATTGGATAAGCATGACACAATTGGTATTGACCTTGTGGCAATGTGTGTGAATGATATTGTTGCTCAAGGGGCAGAACCACTCTTTTTCTTAGATTACATTGGTTGTGGTAAAAATGAACCAGAGGTCATTGAACACATTGTTAAAGGTGTCTCAGAAGGATGTCTTCAATCAGGAGCTGCTTTAATCGGTGGGGAAACAGCTGAAATGCCAGGCATGTATAAAAATGAAGAATATGACTTAGCAGGTTTTGCAGTAGGGATTGTCGAAAAATCTGAATTAATTACAGGTGAATCCATTGCAGCAGGTGACGTAATTATTGGCCTTCAATCAAGTGGGATTCATTCAAATGGATATTCACTTGTTCGCCAAGTAATTAAAGATTTAGATTTAAGTAAATCTTATGACGGTTTATCGCAAACATTAGGTGAAGCAGTCATGGAACCAACTAAAATATATGCAAAATCAGTTAAAAAGCTTACTAAGGCATTAACAGTAAAAGGTATTACACATGTAACAGGTGGTGGTTTTTATGAAAACTTCCCACGTATGTTACCAGAAGGTTTAGGCGTTGAAATTGATAAAACAACTTGGGAAAGACCTGAAATTCTTTCATTCATTCAAGAAAAAGGAAATATTGCAGAAGAAGAGATGTACGGTGTGTTTAACATGGGTGTTGGGATGGCACTTGTCGTAGATAAAGAAGATGTTGCTCAAACACTTTCTATTTTAACAGAAGCTGGAGAAACTGCTTTTGAAATGGGAACAATTATTGATCAAAAAGGAGTTCAATTTAAATGAATATGGGAAAACGTGCTAATGTAGCTGTTTTTGCATCAGGCACTGGGAGTAACTTTGATGCAATTATGAGTTCACCAGATCGAAACTTTGATGTTGTTCGCTTAGTATCTGATAAACCAAAAGCACATGTAATAGGAAAAGCAGCATCATTTGGAATTCAAACGATTGTTTTTAATCCAAGTGAGTATGAAGATAAAGTAGCATATGAAGAAGAATTGCTTGATCAATTAAAAAAAGCACGTGTTGAATGGATTGTTTTAGCTGGTTATATGCGTGTTATCGGAAAAACAATTTTAGATGCTTATGAAGGAAAAATCATTAACATTCATCCGTCATTATTACCATCATTTCCAGGAATTGATGCGATTGGTCAAGCACTTGAAGCAGGTGTTAAAGTTTCAGGTGTCACAATTCATTATGTTGATGAAGGCATTGATACAGGAGAAATTATTGCTCAAGAAGCTGTTACAGTTTTTCCACATGATACAAGAGAATCTTTTCAAAGAAGAATACAACAAGTCGAACATAAATTATATCCGCAAGTATTAAATAAATTAACAGCAGAATAAGGGGTTTACTAATGACAAAAAGAGCTTTGATAAGTGTTTCAGATAAAACAGGAATTATTGAATTTGCAAAAGGGTTAAATGATTTAGGTTATGAAATTTTATCAACAGGCGGTACGTTAAAACAATTACTAGATGCAGGTGTAACAGCTATAGCTGTTGATGATATTACTAACTTTCCAGAAATTCTAGGTGGGCGTGTAAAAACATTACACCCAAATATTCATGGTGGATTACTTGCAAAGCGAAATGACGATAATCATCTCAAAGAATTAGCAGCAAATAAAATTGATCCAATTGATTTAGTTGTTGTTAACCTTTATCCATTTAAAGAAACGTTAGCTAAACAAGATGTAAGTCATGAAGAGATTGTTGAAAACATTGATATTGGTGGACCGACAATGCTTCGCGCAGCAGCAAAAAATTATCAAGATGTGGCTGTAATTGTTGATCCTCATAATTACGAAAGCACATTAGAGTTGTTAAGAAAAGATCAATTAACAGCTGAAGTACGTAAAGAATTTGCAGCTGAAGTATTTCGTCATACAGCACATTACGATAGTATGATTGCAAATTATTTCACAGAAGAAACAAATGATTTATTTACACCAACATTTTCACGCACATTTGAACGTGTTCAATCATTAAGATATGGTGAAAATCCACATCAAGAAGCGACATTTTATGAAATTCCTAATTATCAGGGAATCAGCTTAGCAACAGCAAACCAATTACATGGTAAAGAATTATCTTATAACAACATTCAAGATGCAAATGCAGCCCTTGAAATTGTTTTAGAATACAATGAACCTGCGACTGTTGCAGTTAAACATATGAACCCATGTGGGATTGGTTTGGCAGACGATTTATCAACCTCATTTACTCGTGCTTATGAATCAGATCCAATTTCGATTTTTGGCGGAATCATTGCGTGTAACCGGGAAGTTGATCAAGAAACTGCGACTCAAATGAAAGAGATTTTCCTTGAAATTGTAATTGCTCCAAGCTTTACAAAAGAAGCTTTAGAGATTTTACAAGAAAAGAAAAATATTCGCTTACTTTCAATTCCAATGGATGAAGACATTGATGTTTATGAAAAAATGACTTCTGTTAAAGGTGGTTTACTCGTCCAAACAAACGATAGTGGAAAAGTTACAGCTGCTGATCTTGAAATTGTGACCGATGTTAAACCAACAGATTCAGAAATTGAAGATTTATTATTTGCTTGGAAAGCTGTTAAGCATGTTAAATCAAATGCGATTGTTCTAACTAAAAATAAACAGACAGTTGGTATTGGTGCCGGTCAAATGAATCGAATTGGTGCAGCAGTCATTGCTCTTGAGCAAGCAGGCGAAAAAGCTAAAGGATCAGTCCTTGCATCGGATGCATTTTTCCCAATGCCAGATACAGTCGAAGCTGCTATTGAAGCAGGTGTTACTGCGATTATTCAACCAGGCGGATCAAAGCGCGACCAAGATTCAATTGATAAGTGTAATGAACATGGTATTGCTATGGTTACTACAGGTATGCGTCATTTTAAACATTAAAATAAAGGATGGATACAAATGAAAATATTAGTTGTTGGCCGTGGTGGTCGCGAACATAGTGTGATAATGCATTTAGAAAAAAGTGAAAAAGTCAGTGAAATTTACGCTGCACCAGGCAATGGTGGGATTGAACAACATGCTACATGCGTTGATATTGATGAGATGGATATCCAAGGATTAATTAAGTTTGCAAAAGAAACTGAAATTGATTTAACTATCGTAGGTCCAGAAAATCCATTAAATGCCGGGATTGCAGATGAGTTTGAAAAAGAAAATTTAAAAATATTTGCACCACGTAAAAATGCTGCTATTTTAGAAGGTAGTAAAGATTTTGCAAAGCAGTTTATGATGCGTCATGAGATTCCAACTGCAAGCTATGAAACTTTTACAGACCCTGAAGCGGCAAAGGCTTATATTGAAAAACAGGGAGCACCAATTGTAATTAAAGCAGATGGGCTTGCTGAAGGTAAAGGCGTAACAGTTGCTTTAACTGTTGACGAAGCACTTGAAGCAATTAATGAGATGATGGTTGAAAAATCATTTGCAGAAGCGGGACAAACGATTGTCATTGAAGAATTTTTAGATGGTCGTGAATTTTCACTGATTGCTTTTGTTCATGAAAATAATGTATTTCCAATGTTAGCTGCCAGAGATCACAAACGCGCTTATGATAATGATCAAGGGCCAAACACAGGAGGAATGGGTTCATTTGCACCTGTGCCAGATATTACACCAGACATTTTAGAATTTACAACGCGCGAAGTTTTACAAAAAGCTGCTGATGGTCTAATGAAAGATGGTAGACCGTTTACTGGTATTTTATATGCTGGTTTAATGCAGACTAAAGAAGGTACTAAAGTAATTGAATTTAACACACGTTTTGGAGATCCTGAAACACAAGTCGTTTTACCACTATTAGAAAATGACTTATTACAAGTTATTGTTGATGTTATGGATAATAAAGACCCACAATTAAAGTGGAAAGATGAGGCTTGTGTGGGTGTTGTTTTAGCATCAAAAGGCTATCCAGGTGAATACAAAAAAGATGTTTTAATTCCTACAAAAGAAATGAATAATGATACTTTTGTAGTTCAAGCAGGTACTAAAAAGACAGATAAAGGGATTGTTTCAAACGGTGGCCGTGTCTTGTTAGTCGGAGCAACAGGAGAAACTTTAGCAAAAGCTGCAGAGAAAGCTTATGCATATTTAACAGTTTATGATGAAACAGATGATTTCTTTTATCGTTCAGATATAAGTCGTTAATATTAAAAAAGCAAGCATAATGATATTTATTATGCTTGCTTTTCTTTATTTTAATAATAAATGAACCGTTTTCACAAAACTATCATAATTTGCTCTAATTTGATATCGATGTTTAATAAATATGTGTTAGAATAGATTTATATTAAGTTATTGGAGAGTTGTATACTATGGAACACGGACAATTTTGGAGAAACAAGGAACTAAGAGAACATATATCAGTCATTGATGAAAAATTATCACCAACAATTATTTTAAAAAATGGTGTTTATTTAAATGTGTTTACAAAAATGTGGCTTGAAGCAAATATTTGGATTTACCATGACCGGATTATTTATGTAGGGGAAAAACTACCTGAAAATTTAACAAACGTGGAAGTTGTAGATTGTACTGGTCAGTACTTAGTGCCTGGGTATGTTGAGACACACGCGCATCCATTTCAATTGCATAATCCTGAAGAATTAGGTCATCATGCAGGGAAATACGGAACAACAACATTGATTAATGATAACTTAGGAATTTTTAATTTAAAGAATAAAAAGAAAGCGCTACCACTCATTGATGCTTTTCACGAACTACCTATTTCAATGTTTTGGTGGGGAAGATATGATTCACAGACGGCTTTACGTCAAGAGGAATTAGTTTATACAACAGCAGATCTATTCAAATGGTTAGAGCATCCTGCGGTGGTTCAAGGTGGTGAATTAACAGCTTGGCCTGAGCTTTTAGCGGGTGATGATCGATTACTTTATTGGATACAAAAAACAAATCAATTAAAAAAACCCGTTGAAGGTCATTTAGCTGGTGCTTCAAAAGAAGTATTAACAAAGCTTAAATTATTTGGCGTTAGTTCAGATCATGAAGCACTAACAGGTCAAGAAGTACTGGATCGTTTGGAACAAGGTTACCATGTAGGTCTTCGTTATTCATCATTGCGTCCAGACTTACCAGATTTACTTACAGAGCTAGAGCATCTTGGGTTAAATCATTTTGATGATCTGTCATTTACGACTGATGCATCAAGTCCAAAATTTATTGAAAAAGGTTTAATTAATTTATGTATTGAAATAGCTATTATGCAAGGCGTTCCATTAATTGAAGCTTATCGTATGGGTACTTACAACGCAGCTAGACATATTAAATTAGATGATGTAATAGGAAGTATTGCGCCAGGCAAAATTGCTAATATTAATATATTATATGATAAAGCAGATCCAAATCCATTCAGTGTCATAGCAAAAGGAGAATGGTTAGTTAAAGAAGGTTATGTTATGCCTTATCAACAACAGATTAACTGGTCTGGATATGAAACAGAAAATATTAAATATGATTGGGATTTATCAGAAGAGGACTTACAATTTTCAATTCCAATCGGATTAAAAGTTGAGAGTGATGTCATTACAAAACCATATGCTGTAGGTGCAGATATAACTACGGATATTTTGCCAAATAAAACTCCAGATGCTTTTTTACTTTTGATTGACCAATATGGAAAATGGCGGGTTAATTCTGTGATAAATGGTTTTACAGATTCGCTAGGCGGTCTAGCTAGCTCATATTCAACAACTGGTGATGTAATATTCATAGGAAAAAACAAATATGATATTTTAATAGCGGCAAAAAGATTGAAAGAAATCGGTGGTGGGATCGTTTTAGTTGATCAAGGTGAGATAATTTATGAATTAAAATTAGAATTAAATGGAACAATGTTTGTTGGTGGGATGGAAAAGTTGATTAATAAAGAAGAAGAATTTAATCGTATCCTAGCTAAATATGGCTATCCATTTGAAAATCCATTATTTAACTTACTTTACTTATCTGCTACAAGCATTCCGTATTTAAGAATCACACAACAAGGTCTTTATGATGTTGTGAAACGAGAAACAATTGTACCTGCAAATATGCGTTAACTAATTTATAAGGAGCATAAATGAAATGAAAAATAAAATAAGCATTGTCGCTGTTGTTTTCGTTTTTTTGTTTGCAGGTTGTTCGTTAACTTCAGAAAAAGATGAAATTTATCCACTAACAGGGTTAAAAGCAGATAAAGAAAAAAATAATCGTCCGATTAGTGTTATGGTCAATAATCATCCAGATGCACGACCACAAACAGGGTTATCAGAAGCGGATATTGTTTTTGAGATTTTAGCAGAAGGTAATATCACAAGATTTTTGGCGATATTTCAAAGTGAACAACCAAAAGTTGTCGGTCCTGTTAGAAGTGCAAGAGAATATTATTTTGAACTTGCCAAAGGTTACGATGCTCTATATGTCTATCATGGATCAGCTAAAAAGGTAGAAAAACTACTCCAAGCAAGTGGTGTTGATTCAATTAATGGTGCATTTCATGATGACGATAAAAAACTATTTAAACGTGAAGATTTTCGCATAGCTCCTCATAATTCATATGTCTTACTTGATGCAATTTATCCTCAAGCAGAAAAAACAGGGTATAAAGTTGAAAGTAACCAAAAACCTTTAACTTTTTTAAATGAAAATCAAGAAATTAAAGGTGAAGCTGTTAATAAAATTAAAATTAATTATGCATCATCATTGGTAGAGTTTGCTTATGATGCGACAAATGAGACCTACTTACGTTATAATGATAGTGAACAAACCGTTGAATTAACAAACGAAAAACCTATTGAGATTGACAATGTGTTAATTGTTAAGATGGACCATGAAACAATTGATAATGAGGGTCGTCGAGCAATTGATATCGAATCAGGTGGCGATGCTTATTTGTTTCAAAAAGGCCAAGTTCAATTGCTTGAATGGGAAAATTTAGATGGTAGAATTATTCCTGTTAAAGCAGGTGAAAAAGTAGGATTAGTTAAAGGAAAGACCTGGATTAATGTAGTACCCACGACTTATGAATTAAAAGATGAACTAATATTTAATGAATAGCACGAGGAGGTTTATTGGTGCAAATAGATAAATTACGCGGTGAACAATTAGATCAATTGTTTGATGCAATGTTAACGATTGAAACACGTGAGGAATTTTATCGTTTTTTTGATGACTTAGCAACAATGAATGAAATTCAATCACTTGCACAACGTTTGCAAGTTGCTAAAATGTTGGACCAAGGTGATACTTATAGTCAAATTGAACAAGAAACAAAAGCATCGACGGCAACAATTTCAAGAGTAAGACGATGTTTGGACTATGGTAGTGAAGGATATAAAATAGCACTAGAACGATTGAATGATAAATAGACAAACCTAAGCAACCTTATTCTATATAATAGAATAAGGTTGCTTCTTTTAAATAAAATTTACCTAATCATTCAATACATCTAGATATATTTGCTATAATAGATTGAGTGTATATTTTGGAGGTTGCTTATATTGATTGATAAAGTAAAAAGCTGGCAACATATTTTTAAATTAGATCCAGCTAAAATGATTAATGATAATGATTTAGAGAGAATTAAACAATCTAATACTGACGCATTAATAGTTGGTGGAACAGATAATATAGAAGCAACTAACGTAATTGACTTAATGTTAAGATTAACAGACACATCTCTTCCAGTAATACTAGAAGTGTCGACAAAAAAAGCAATTATTCCAGGATTTGACCATTATTTTATCCCCCTTGTTTTAAATAGCCAGAAAAAAAAGTGGATGATGGATATTCATCATCAAACGATTAAAGAATATAAAGAATACTTAGATTATGTAGACTTTTTCGTAGAAGGATATTGTATTTTTAATGAAGAAGCTAAAGTATTCCAAAAAACAAATTGTCTAAAACCAACAATTGAAGATGCGGTGGCATATGCGTATATGGCTGAAAACATTTTTAAATTGTCGAGTTTTTATGTTGAATATAGTGG
>CALZEK010000010.1 GCA_945639745.1 uncultured Bacillaceae bacterium | reverse complement strand
CTTCAACGAGGATGTTATAGACACATTGATTAAGGTCTCCCTTATTGACACCTACACCACTTGTTGCATTACCTTGAGGATCTATATCAATTAGAAGAACTTTCTTACCTAAAGTAGCTAAACTTGCTCCTAGGTTGACTGTAGAAGTTGTTTTACCAACCCCACCTTTTTGGTTAGCTACAGCTATTATTTTCCCCATCATTACACCTACCCTATAAATATTCATTTAAATTTATTTCTTTATACGAATGGTTACTTGATAATAATCATCAAGTTCTTCTTCTTCTGATTCAACTTCAATACCTGTATTAGCTATCATTTTTAATGACTTTTTAATTGTATTCGTTGCTATACGGACATCTTTACTAATTATTTTAGCTTTTCTTTTTTTCTTTTTCGGCTGTTCTTTTAAATGTGATGCATTTATTAATTCTTCCAATTCTTTAACATTTAAATCTTCATCAATAATCCTTTTTAAATAGACACCTTGCAGTTCATCATCTAATTTTAACAATGTTCGACCGTGTCTTTCAGTTATTACTTTATTTAATAAAGCTTCTTGTACGTCTTGTGATAATTTCAATAAGCGAATACGATTGGCAACTGTTGATTGACTTTTACCTAATCTTTGGGCTAATGCCTCTTGTGTAAGTTCATGTAATTCTAACAATTGGACGTATGCTGATGCTTCTTCAATTGCTGTAAGTTGTTCTCTTTGAATGTTCTCTATTAATGCAACCGACGCAGTTTCTGTATCAGTTAAATTGCGTATAATTGCCGGTATTTTCTCCCATTCTAAAGATTTAGCGGCTCTTAAACGCCTCTCTCCTGCAATAACTTCATATTTATCATCTTCTAGGTTACGAACTACAATTGGTTGGATAATTCCATGAGTCTTTAAGGTTTGTGCTAATTCATTGATTTTATTATCATCAAAGATCGTTCTAGGTTGAAATTGATTAGGGATTATTCTTTCAACTTCTAATTGAACGACTTCATCTTCATTAAACTGTTCAATCGACTGTTTATCTTCCTTACTTTCGCCTAAAAAAAGCCGATTCAAAGAGTTCAACATATTATCATCACCTTTTGCTAAGTTATAAATTGTTTCACGTGAAACAATTTATTTTTAATGTGCTAAAAAACCATACTATTTATTATGCTTCTTTTATCTTATCACATTTATTAATAAATAGTATGGTTTTTTAAATTGCTTTATGTGGTTTTTTTTAGTTTTTATTGCCAATTTCAATTATTATAATGGTAATTTTTGTGGTGTTCCTGGTTTTCTTGGATATTTTTTAGGTGTCGTTTTTATTTTCTCTATAATAATAATTGAACGTTCACTATTTTCAAGCGGTAAATTAAATGTCAATTCTTTTTTTAACTTCCCACCAAGTGTTGTAATGGCTTTATTAGCCTCTTGTAATTCTTCACTTGCTAAGGCGCCTTTCATTGCTATAAAATTACCTTTTATTTTACAAAGTGGTAAACAATATTCTGATAAAACATTAGTTCTTGCCACTGCTCTTGCTGTTACCACGTCATACATTTCTCTATGTTCTTTATTTTGCCCGAAGTCTTCAGCACGTGAATGGACAAAATTTACATTGTCTAAATTTAATTCATTTGCTAAATTTTCTAAAAAAGTAATTCGTTTATTTAATGAATCTACGATAGTTATACTTAAATGTGGATAGCAGATTTTCAAAGGTATACTTGGAAACCCTGCTCCTGCACCTACATCACATACTGATTCAACTTGTGTGAAGTCGAAATGAAAACTTGATGATATTGAATCAAAAAAATGCTTTAAGTAAACATCTTCTTTTTCTGTAATTGCTGTTAAATTCATTTTTTTATTCCATTCAACAAGTAAATTATAATATTTATCGAATTGATCCAGTTGATATTCATTTAATTCAATATTCTGTGCATTCAATTCTGTTATAAACTCTTCAATATTCATCTATAAGCTCCTTAAACCAATTATTTAACTCTTTCGAATTTCCCCTGTTCTATATAGATAAGCAAAATAGATACATCTGCAGGGTTTACTCCTGAAATACGGGACGCTTGTCCAATTGAAAGGGGTTGAATGTTTTTAAGTTTCTCTTTTGCTTCCCCAGCTAAACCACTAATAGCATCATAATCGATGTTTTCTGGTATTTTTTTGTTTTCCATATTTAACATTCGTTGTACTTGATCTGATGCTTTTTTGATATATCCTTCATATTTTAATTGAATTTCAACTTGTTCTTTTACCTCTTCAGGTAAATCTTGTACATCTTGTGTTATTTTCTCAATCATTTTATATGATATTTCAGGACGTTTCAATAAGTCTAATGCTCTACTCGCATCTTTTAAAGGTGTTGAATTTGCTTCTATTAATGTTTGTTGTACATAGTCATCAGCTTTGATGATTAATTTGTGTAGACGCTTCTTCTCTAATTCAACTTGTTCTAATTTTTTCTCGAAAGATTTAAAGCGTGCTTCATCAATTAATCCTAAATTATAACCTAACTCTGTTAGTCTAATATCAGCATTATCATGTCTAAGTAATAAGCGGTGTTCAGCGCGCGAAGTTAGTAAGCGGTAAGGTTCTCTTGTTCCTTTAGTTACTAAGTCATCAATTAAAACACCGATATATGCTTGTGAACGGTCTAAGATAAATGGCTCTTTCCCTAAAGCCTTCAATCCAGCATTGATTCCTGCTATAATCCCTTGCCCTGCAGCTTCTTCATAACCTGATGTCCCATTAATTTGCCCTGCTGTATATAAGCCAGCTATTTTCTTTGTTTCTAGTGTTGGAAATAATTGTGTTGATTCTACTGCATCATATTCAATAGCATAGCCTGGTCGCATCATTTCTGCATTTTCTAAACCTGCAATTGACTTTAACATGTCTTCTTGTATATATTCTGGTAAAGATGTTGACAATCCTTGAACATATACTTCTTCTGTTTTACGCCCTTCTGGTTCTAAAAATATTTGATGACGTGATTTATCATTAAACCTTACAATCTTATCTTCAATAGATGGACAATATCTAGGCCCTGTCCCTTTAATCATACCCGAATACATGGCAGATTTTGTTAAATTATCATTGATAACATCATGTGTACTTTGATTTGTATGAGTTAGCCAACATGGTATTTGATCTGTTATAAATTCAGTTGTTTCGTAAGAAAACCCTTGTCGTTTTTCATCACCTGGTTGAATTTCCGCTTTACTATAATCAATTGTCTTACTATTTACTCTTGGTGGGGTACCAGTTTTATACCGTGTTAAGTCAAAGCCAAGCTCTTCCAGATTCTCAGATAATTTGATTGATACACGCTGATTATTTGGACCACTTTCATATTCTAAATCTCCTATTAAAACTTTTCCACGCATAAACGTCCCTGTCGTAATAACTACTGAATCAGCGTAATAAGCCGCATTTGTTTCTGTTAATATTCCTTTACAAACACCATCTTCGATAATTAATTCATTTACCATGGCTTGTTTTAAGGTTAAATTCTCTTGGTTTTCAAGAATATCTTTCATTTCTTGAATATAAAGCGGTTTATCTGCTTGTGCTCTTAAAGCTCTTACTGCAGGTCCCTTTGCCGTATTTAACATACGCATTTGAATATGTGTCTTATCGATTACTTTACCCATAACTCCACCTAAAGCATCTATTTCTCTAATTACAATACCTTTAGCTGGTCCACCTAATGACGGATTACATGGCATAAATGCCACCATATCCAAATTAAGAGTTACCATTAATGTTTTTGCACCTAATTTAGCTGATGCAATACCAGCTTCACATCCTGCATGCCCTGCCCCAATTACTATTACATCATAATGTCCTGCGTTATAAACCATTTTCTTCACCCTTTCTTATTTTCCTAAACAAAACTGTGAAAATAATTGATCAATTAACCCCTCACTTGCAGTATCACCAATTATTTCTCCTAAATATTCCCAAGTACGTGTGATGTCAATTTGAATAATATCGATTGGCATTGCTAATTCAAGACCATTCAAGGCATCTTCTAGCGCTGTTTTAGATTGTTCTAATAAATCAATGTGACGTGCATTTGAAACATATGTCATGTCTTTAGGAGATAAATCCCCTTCAAAGAACTTGTCTACTAAAGTTTGCTCTAAATCATTGATGCCTTTATCTTTTGTTAAGGACATTTCAATGATTTTATTATCGGATATTAATGATTTTACTTCATCCAGATTAATTTTTGACTCCAAATCTACTTTATTAATCAAGACTAGATAATCTAAAGATTGAACAGCCTTTATAATTTCCTTATCTTCTTCTGTCAATTCTTCATTATTATTTAACATGACCAAGATTAAATCTGCTGTTTGTAAGACTGCTCGTGAACGACCTACACCAATTTTTTCAACTTGGTCTTCTGTTTCTCTTATTCCAGCAGTATCAATTAATGTTAGTGGAATACCCCTTACATTAACATGTTCTTCAATCATGTCTCTTGTTGTACCTGGAATATCAGTAACAATTGCTTTTTCCTCTTGGACAAGCATATTCATAAGTGATGATTTACCTACGTTAGGTCTTCCGACTATCGCAGTTTGAATACCTTCTCTTAATATTTTACCTTGATTAGCTACTGCTAGTAAGTTTTCGATTTCACGCAGCACTTCACGTGTTTTATCACGCATCATTTGATGTGATAGTTCCTCAACATCATCATATTCGGGATAATCAATCGTCACTTCAACTTGTGCAATTGTTTCTAGTAGTAATTGGCGTAACGATTGAATTAAGATTGATAGTCTACCATCTAATTGAGTCATGGCAACACTCATTGCTTTATCTGTTTGTGCTTGAATCAAGTCCATTACTGCTTCAGCTTGTGACAAATCAATTCTACCATTTAAAAAAGCACGTTTAGTAAATTCTCCGGGTTCAGCTAATCTTGCACCATTTTTTAATACAATATTTAAAATACGATTAACGGCAACTACACCGCCGTGACAATTTATTTCAACAATATCTTCTTTTGTAAATGTTTTTGGTTCTTTTAAAACGGATGTCATAACTTCATCTAATTTTTCATTTGTCAATGGATCTACAATATGTCCATAATGAATTGTATGAGATGATACTTCGTGTAGATTCTTTCCTTCAAACAATTTATTGCTTATTTCTATTGCTTCTGGTCCACTTAAACGTACTATGCCTATTGCACCTTCTCCAACTGCTGTAGAGATTGCAGCTATTGTATCAGTTTTCATTTTATCACCTCAAATATAATATCTAACGACTTAATTGACAATTAATCATATCATATATTTTTTATTTTATACCAATAAAAAAGCCTTGGAGTCTCCAAGGCTTTTCTAGTTTCAAGGTTTAATAACAATATGACGATGGGGATCATTTCCATCTGAATACGTTTGAACGTCTGATTCATTTTGCAAAACATTATGAATAATTTTTCTTTCAAAAGCTGGCATTGGTTCTAAAGCAACTTTCCTATTCATTCGTTTTGATTTATCAGCCATTTTTAAAGCAAGAGATTCTAAAGTCTCTTTTCTTCTATTTCGATAACCTTCTGCGTCGACAGTTACTGAGTAATATTGATTACTATCTTTATTAATGACAAGTTGAACTAAATACTGAATAGCATTAAGCGTTTGACCTCGTTTGCCTATCAAAATAGCTATTTTTTCACCATTTAAGTTAAAAGTAACATGATTATCTGAAACAATTGTTTCTACCTTTGTTTCTATATTCATATTCTTTGTCATATCTTTAATAAATTGTTCTGCTTTATCAATATTATCTTGTATTTCTATGACTTTAACGATAGCACGTGATGCACCAAATATTCCTAAAAAACCTTTTTTACCTTCATCAATTACATTAATTTCTACTTGTTCTTTTGACAAATTCAGTTGAGCCAAAGCAGATTCTATTGCTTCTTCGACAGTTTCACCACTTGCTGTTACTTCTCTCACTTTTTGTCTCCTCCTGCCTGCGCTTTTTTCATCATTGGTTTACGAATAAATATAGTTTGAATAACCATAAATATATTACCAACTACCCAGTATAAAGCTAAGGCTGATGGGAAGAAGAATGCAAAGACAGTAATCATAATTGGCATCAAGTATAACATCATTTTCATTTGTGGATTATCTGCTGATGGACTACCTGACATCATTAATTTTTGTTGAACGAATGTAGCGCCACCTGCAAGTAAGGGTAAAATAGGGTCTGTAGAACCTAATTCAAACCATAAGAAACTTCCTGACTTTATCGCTTCAGTTCTCATAATTGCATGATACATAGCAATTAAAACAGGCATTTGTACAAATATAGGTAAACATCCTGCTAAAGGATTAACACCATGTTCTTGGAACATAGCCATTGTTTCTTTTTGCAATTTCTCTTGTGTTGCTGCATCTTTAGATGAATATTTTGCTTGTAATTTTTTAATTTCAGGTTGAATTTCCTGCATACCTTGTGAACTCTTAATTTGTTTGACGTTTAATGGGACTAATATTAAACGAATGATTATAGTTACAACTACTATTGCTAAACCATAACTTGAATTAAATAGGTTAGCAAAATAAGTAATCAACCATGACATTGGATAAACAAAATACTTATTCCAAAAACCTGTACTTTCAGAATCTATTGGTACGTTGATTTCTGTACATCCTGATAAAAGTAAAACCAGTCCAATCATACTTATAATCACTAGATATTTTTTACGCAAAATTATTTCCTCCTTACATAAAGACTTATCTTCTTTTCGCTTTAAATAAACGTTCTTTATGTAATAAATGTGTTAAACTTCTTTTTATTTGATGATAATTCATATGAGCTGTTGGATTTCGAGCAATGATAACAAGATCGAGTTCCGAAATAATATCATCTTCTAGTGATATGAAGGATTCTCTTAGATACCGTTTAATTTGATTTCTCATTACTGCATTGCCAATTTTTTTTCCAACAGATAAACCAACTCTAAAATGATTTTGATTTGGTTTTTTTACATAGTAAATAACTAATTCACGATTAGCAAAAGATTTACCCGCATTAAAAATAGCTTGGAATTCTTTATTGTTTTTAATACGATAAGCTTTTTTCACTCTGATCACCTTTTAACTTAGCGTATTTGATTTTTTTAATTAAAAAAAACTTAAAAAAAACCACTGACATAATTCAGTGGCTTATGCAGATAATACTTTACGACCTTTTTGACGACGACGTGCTAAAACTTTACGACCGTTTTTCGTGCTCATTCTTGCGCGAAAACCATGTTCTTTTTTACGCTTACGGTTATTTGGTTGGAATGTTCTTTTCATTATTACGCACCTCCTAATATGAATTAACTATATAGAAACGTACTTTAACGTTTATACAACAATTGTTTGTAAAAATCAAACACTATACAACGTTCCTTTTATAATTAAACTGTATTTTTTATTATACGTAAACAAAAGCTCTTAGTCAACAATCTACTAAATTTCTTTTGTCATTTACTTTTACCTCTCTCTATTTATTAGATTTTTTCCAGTTAAAACTTATTAACAATCTAATTATATTCTATTCACTCAAAACTTTTTTATTTTTATTTTTTTCTATCTTGTTGACAACTTTAACCACAAGTTACCCCCTTGTTAATTAAATTTATACAGGACTTGTTAATAATGCTAATAATTTCTTTAAAGATTGCTATATCGACTTTTTTTTGTTATTATTGTTATACTTATGCTTGTGGATAGTTAATCCTTGCAATTAATTATCCCCAACCTGTGGATAATCTGTTAAGAACTTTCCGTTCTTGTTAATTTTTCTTTTTTGTACATGTTAATTATGTTAATAACTTGAATTAAAATACCTATCTGTATTACTATGTATAAGTTACTTTTAAATAAAATCTAATTAACCTTTCTATCATCTCACACTTTTTTACTCATTTATTAGTGAGATAAATTAAGAAAGGCTTTTTTAATCTAATTAAGTAGAGAGGTGCTCTGTTTTGAATAATATTAATGAACTTTGGAACGATATATTAAATAAAATGAAAGAAAAAATAAGTAAACCTAGTTTTGAAACATGGTTAAAACATACAGAAGCACGCGATTTGCAAGATGATATGTTTTTCGTATCTGTCCCTAATGAATTTACAAAAAACTGGTTAGATCAACGTTATACTCAAGTTATTAGCTCATTACTATATGAAGTTACTGGTGCTAAACTACAAGTGAAATTTATTATTCCCGATGATCAAGTAGATAATATAAAAACAGATAAAATGAATTTAAATCAATTAAAAAAACCTAAAAATTCAATTATAAATATGCTTAATCCTAAATATACTTTTGATACATTTGTAGTCGGATCAACAAATCGATTCGCACATGCAGCATCATTAGCTGTAGCTGAAGCTCCTGCTAAATCTTATAATCCTTTGTTTATTTATGGAGGCGTTGGGCTAGGTAAAACACATTTAATGCATGCGATTGGACACTATGTCTTAGAACATCATCCTGATAAAAATGTTATGTACTTATCGTCTGAGAAGTTCACAAATGAATTTATTAATTCTATTATGGAAAATAAAGCTGAAAATTTTCGAAATAAATATAGAAATGTTGATATTTTACTCGTTGACGATATCCAATTTTTAGCTGGAAAAGAACAAACTCAAGAAGAATTTTTCCATACCTTTAATACACTCCATGAAGAAAATAAACAAATAATAATTTCCAGTGATCGACCACCTAAAGAAATTCCTACTTTAGAAGAACGTTTAAGATCAAGATTTGAATGGGGATTAATTACTGACATATCTCCACCTGATTTAGAAACACGTATAGCAATTCTTTCTAAAAAAGCAAAGGCAGAAGGTTTAACGGATATTTCTAATGAAGTAATGCATTACATTGCTAATCAAATTGATACAAATATACGTGAATTAGAAGGAGCCTTAGTAAGAGTTGTTGCGTATTCATCTCTTGTAAATGAAGATATTAATACAGAACTTGCAACCGAAGCACTAAAAGATATTATTCCTAATAAGCAACCTAAAATGATTACACCAAAAGTAATTCAAAATATCGTTGCTGAAAAATATGACGTCAAAATAAATGACTTTTTATCAAAAAAAAGAACGCGAGCTATTGCTTATCCTAGACAAATAGCCATGTACTTAACAAGGGAACTAACAGAATTATCTTTACCAAAAATTGGTCAAGAATTTGGTGGTCGAGATCACACTACTGTTATTCATGCTCACAATAAAATTATTAAAGAATTAGAAACAGATGAAAATTTAGCAAACGAAATTAAAAATTTAATGGAGGATATCAATAAGTTTTGATTTTACACATGTGCATAACTTCTTTTTTCGGTTCAATCTATGCACATGTTAATAACATCACTTAACTCATTGAATTATTATTGTTATACGACTTATCAACATATTAACAAGTATTACTACTATTACTAAGTACTTAAATAATAATATATATACATAAGATGACATTCTATAGGAGGATTAAAAAATGAAGTTCGTTATAAAAAAACAACATTTACTAAATAATATTCAATCTGTTGTCAATGCAATATCATCTCGAACAGTAATTCCAATTCTGACAGGTATGAAAATAGATGTTCGGAATAATCACGTGATTTTAACAGGAAGTAATTCAGATATAACTATTCAGGCTCATATTCCACAAAAAATAGGTGACGAAGAAATAATTACTAATATGAGCGAAGGAACAATTATTTTACCTGTTCCTCATTTTCCAGAAATCATCAAAAAATTACCTGAAGAACTTGTAGAAATAACTGTAGATGATGAATTAAAAGCTACTATTAGATCAGGACATGCGGTATTTTCTTTAAATGGACAAAGTAGTGAAGAATATCCACAGCTACCACCATTTCAATCAGATGATACATTTGAAATCTCAATTAATAATTTAAAAACTTTAATTAAACAAACAGTATTTGCAGTATCTACAATGGAGACAAGACCAATCTTAACGGGTGTTAATGTTAAATTAGAAAACAAAGAATTAGAATTTACAGCAACAGATAGTCATCGTTTAGCACTTAGTTCACTAGAGATTGAAGAAGCTGAAATAGATGATATGAATATTGTTATACCTGGAAAAAGTCTTCAAGAACTTTCTAAAATTCTTGAAGATACTGATGAGAAAATTAATGTCAGCTTAATGAAAAATCAAATATTATTTTCTACAGAAAATTTATTTTTCTTATCTAGATTATTGAATGGTAATTACCCAGAGACATCACGTTTAATACCAGATCATAGTGAAACAACACTATTTGTTGATAGAAGAGAACTAATTCATACAATTGAAAGAGCAGCATTGCTTGCAAATAGAGAACAAAATAATGTTGTGCGCCTTGATACAAAAGAAGATAATATAATTGAAGTATCTAGCCAATCGCCAGAAGTTGGTTATGTAACTGAAGAATTAAATGTTAATTCATTTGATGGTGATGAGTTAAAAATATCATTTAGTTCGAAATATATGTTAGATACATTAAAAACGATTGAAAATGAAGAAGTGCAAATTAATTTCACAGGTGCAATGCGACCTTTTATTATTAAAATTCCTAATAATGAATCGATTTTACAATTGATTTTACCTGTTCGAACATTTTAATTACAAAAACACCTTATTTCTAAAATTTAGAAATGAGGTGTTTTTATTTCGGAAAATAAGCAGATGTCTTTCGAAACTTGTTAAAAAATCCTTTTTAAAGGGTTTTAAGCGTAATTAAGATTAAATAAGGGGTAAACCTTCCAAAAAGGTTAAAACTTTAGTAGAATAGTTAATAAGAAGATTTTAGAAGAAGATATAAAAGAAGCTAGGTGAATTAAAAATGGAAGAAATTAAAATTACAACACCATTCATCACACTCGGACAGTTATTAAAATTAACAAATAAATTTGATTCTGGTGGTATGATTAAAGGTTACCTCGCTGAAGAGGGTGCGTATGTTAATGACCAATTAGATCATAGACGTGGTCGCAAAGTGTATTTAAAAGATATTGTCAGACTAACTTCAGGTGAGACTTATGTTGTTAAAGGTAAGTAATTGATTGATTTTAAATGAGGCAAATATATGTATATAAAAGAATTAAAACTAAAAGATTATCGTAATTATAAAGAATTAGATATTACATTTGATAATCAAGTAAACGTTATAATTGGAGAAAATGCTCAAGGTAAAACGAATTTATTAGAAGCTTTATATATTTTAGCATTTACAAAATCCTATCGCACAACTAATGATCGAGAATTAATTAAATGGAATGCTGAATTTGCTAAAGTCTCAGGTGTTTTATATAAAAAAAATAGAAATCTTCCACTTGAATTGATTTTTCATAAGCAAGGAAAGAAAGCTAAAATAAATCACTTAGAACAAAGTAAGTTAAGTGAGTACATTGGCGCTTTGAATATTGTTATGTTTGCACCTGAAGATTTAACTTTAGTAAAAGGTTCTCCACAAAACAGAAGAAGATATATCGATATGGAACTAGGTCAAATTCAACCGATGTATGTTTATCATCTAGGAGAATATCAAAAAATTTTAAAACAAAGAAATCATTTGTTAAAACAACTTCAGCAGAAACAATCTCCAGACTTGACTCTACTCGAAGTAGTTACCGAACAATTAATTGCGCATGCTAGTCACGTTTTATTAGGTCGCTTTAAATATTTAAAGTTATTAAGAAGTTGGGCAATTCCTATTCATTATGAAATAAGTCGAGAATTAGAACATTTGCGAATAGAATATGCACCATCTTTACAATTAGACGAAGAAGCAACTTTAGAAGACTTAAAAATAAGTTTAGCTGATCAATTTAAAAAAATTGAAAAAAATGAGATATTTAGAGGAACGACTTTAATTGGTCCACATCGAGATGACTTACTTTTCTTTATTAATGATAAAGAAGTGAAGATATACGGTTCCCAGGGACAACAAAGAACAACAGCACTTGCTCTAAAACTAGCTGAAATCGACTTAATATATAATGAAATTGGCTCCTATCCGATCTTACTTTTAGATGATGTTTTAAGTGAATTAGATGATTTTAGACAGTCTCATTTATTAAGTGCGATAGAAGGTAAAGTCCAAACGTTCGTTTCGACAACAAATATTGATGGAATAAATCATGAAACGATCCAAAAAGCAGCGCTATTTGAAGTCGTTAATGGGGTAGTCACAAAAAAATAAAGGTGGACAAATAATGTTTATTGATTTAGATGATGAGCATGTAATACATTCAAAAAACTTAATTGCCATTTTAGATATACAATTAAAAAAATCATCCATAAAATTAACTAACTTACTTGAAGATAAAAAACATCAAAATGAATTAATTGGTGATCCAACAATAAGTAAATCAATTATTATAACTGATGATTATATATATTATAGTTCTTATTCCCCTGTCACATTAAAGAAAAAATTTAATATGACTGACATTATTAACAAAATTGATAACTATTAAAACTTTAGTTGAAAATTGAAGGTGGCATAGATTAATGGAAGATAAAATGAGAGAAAATCAATCATATGATGCAGAACAAATTCAAATATTAGAAGGTCTAGAAGCTGTAAGAAAAAGACCAAGTATGTATATTGGTTCAACAAATGAAAAAGGCTTGCATCATTTAGTTTGGGAAATAACTGATAATAGTATTGATGAAGCGCTAGCAGGTTATTGTGATAAAATCACGGTAAGTATTGAAGCAGACAATAGTATTACTGTTGCAGATAATGGACGAGGAATACCTGTTGATACTTATGAAGAATCAGGTAAATCAGCATTAGAAATAATTATGACCGTTTTACACGCAGGTGGTAAATTTGGTGGTGGTGGTTATAAAGTTTCAGGTGGACTTCATGGTGTTGGTGCAGCTGTTGTAAATGCTTTATCAAGTAAATTGTCTGCCCAAGTCCATCGCGATGGCAATGTATACGAAGTTAATTTCGAAAAAGGTGTCGCAACAGGTGATATTCATATTATAGGTGAATCTGAAGATACAGGTACAATTATTAATTTTAAACCTGATACTGAGATATTTACTGAAACAACAACATATGACTACGATGTTTTAAAAAGTCGTTTACGCGAGTTAGCATTTTTAAATAAGAAATTAACAATTATTTTAGAAGATAATCGTGAAGAGAGTAAACAAGAAGCTTTAGAATTTTACTATGAGGGTGGAATTCGTTCATATGTAGAATATATGAATCGTTCACGCGATGTCTTACATGAACCAATTTATGCCACAGGTGAAAATAATGATATTGAAGTTGAGGTTGCTATTCAATACAATGATGGTTTTGCAAGTCAACTCCTATCTTTTGCTAATAATATTAATACACATGAAGGTGGAACGCATGAGTCAGGATTTAGAACAGCGTTAACTCGTGCTATTAATGATTACGCTCGTAAAAGTAATTTATTTAAAGAAGAAGATGAAAACCTAAGTGGAGAAGATGTTCGAGAAGGGCTAACGGCTATTGTATCTATTAAACATACAGATCCACAATTTGAAGGACAAACTAAAACTAAATTAGGGAACAGTGACGTTAGAACAGTTACAGACTCTATTTTTAGTGAAGCATTTTCTAAATTTTTATTTGAAAATCCTTCTGTAGGAAAAACAATCGTAGAAAAAGGTCTAATGGCTTCAAGAGCACGTATGGCTGCACGTAAAGCAAGAGAATTAACACGTCGAAAAAGTGCTTTAGAAATATCAAATTTACCAGGAAAACTTTCAGATTGTTCATCAAAAGATGCTGAGATAAGTGAATTATATATTGTTGAAGGTGACTCAGCTGGTGGATCAGCAAAACAAGGAAGAGATCGACATTTCCAAGCTATTTTACCACTACGTGGAAAGATACTGAACGTTGAAAAAGCACGTTTAGATCGAATTCTATCAAATAATGAAGTACGAATGATGATTACAGCTTTAGGTACAGGTATCGGAGAAGAATTCGATATTACCAAAGCAAGATATCATAAAATTATAATTATGACAGATGCTGACGTTGATGGAGCTCATATTAGAACATTATTACTTACGTTTTTCTATCGCTTTATGAAACCTTTAATTGAATATGGCTATGTCTACGTTGCTCAACCTCCTCTATATCAAATTAAGCAGGGAAGAACTTTGAAATATGCTTATACAGATGAGGGTCTTGAAAATATTTTAGCTGAATTACCTGCAACACCAAGACCAAATTTACAAAGATATAAAGGGTTAGGGGAAATGAATGCTGATCAATTGTGGGAAACGACTATGAATCCTGATTCAAGAACATTACTTCAAGTTAAATTAAGTGATGCGATTGAAGCAGATGAAGTCTTTAATATTTTAATGGGTGATAAAGTTGAACCACGTCGTGAATTTATTGAAGAAAATGCTCAGTATGTCCAAAATCTAGACATTTAAGTAAGTATATATAGAAAGAAAAGCCATTGGGAGGTCAATAGTAGTGGAAGAAAAATCAAATGTAGAACAAATTAACTTAAGTGATGAAATGCGCACCTCATTTTTAGATTATGCGATGAGTGTTATAGTTTCACGTGCTCTTCCAGATGTAAGAGATGGTTTAAAACCAGTTCACCGTCGTATTTTATACGCAATGAATGAATCAGGCATGCATTCTGACAAAGCTTATAAAAAATCAGCACGTATTGTTGGTGATGTAATGGGGAAATACCATCCACATGGAGATTCATCAATTTATGAAGCAATGGTTAGAATGGCTCAAGATTTTAGTCACCGATATTTATTAGTAGATGGTCATGGAAACTTTGGTTCTGTTGATGGTGATTCGGCTGCTGCGATGCGTTACACAGAAGCACGTATGTCAAAGTTATCTATGGAACTTTTACGTGATATAAATAAAGATACGATTGATTATCAAGATAATTATGATGGAAGTGAAAGAGAGCCTGTCTTTTTACCAGCGCGTTTTCCAAACCTTTTAGTAAATGGTTCGTCAGGAATTGCAGTAGGTATGGCAACAAATATTCCACCGCATAATTTAGGAGAGGTTATTGATGGAGTCTTAGCATTAAGTGAAAATCCAGAAATAACAATTGATGAATTAATGGAAGAACATATATCAGGACCAGATTTTCCAACTGCAGGCATTATTATGGGTAGAAGCGGGATTAGAAAAGCTTATGAAACTGGAAGAGGATCGATTACAATTCGAGCACGTGTCGAGATGGAAGAAAATCCTAATGGTTCAACAACAATTATTGTGACGGAACTGCCTTATCAAGTAAACAAAGCCAAATTAATTGAAAAAATAGCAGAGCATGTACGTGATAAACGCATTGAAGGAATTACAGAATTGAATGATGAATCAGACCGTAATGGAATGAGAATCGTTATGCGACTTCGCCGTGAGATGAATCCAGATGTTGTTTTAAATAATCTATATAAACACACTGCTTTGCAAACAACATTTGGAATTAATACATTAGCTCTCGTTAATGGTCAACCACGTGTTTTAACATTAAAACAATGTTTAGAGTATTATTTAGAGCACCAAATTGAAATTATCCGCCGTCGAACACAATTTGAATTAAATAAAGCTGAAGCGCGAGCACATATTTTAGAAGGTCTTAAAATTGCACTTGATCATTTAGATGAAGTCATTACTTTAATTCGTGAATCAAAAAATGCCGACATTGCACGTACTGGACTGATTGAACGTTTTGACTTATCAGAAAAACAAGCACAAGCAATTTTAGATATGCGTCTA
>CALZEK010000009.1 GCA_945639745.1 uncultured Bacillaceae bacterium | reverse complement strand
TGAGTTCTTCAGGGTGGGGAATTACTTCTTTTAACTTATCAGACGCAGTCCTTCCGCTCATTGGGATGCCTGAGCGATAGGCAGCACGCAAAATAAGGTGTCCAGAAACAGGAGCTGTAATAAAGACAAAAATAATCCCTAATAATAATCTAACACTAACGTACGATTCAACTAATAAGAGCGTAAGAAAAGTGCCGAATAAAGTGATTAAAACAGCTAGTGTTGTTGTTTTTGTAGCAGCATGAGCACGAGAGTATATATCAGGGAAGCGGATGATACCAATCGCACTTGCGACACTTATAATCGCTCCAAGTAAAATAATCAGTGAGCCGATTAACTCATAAATCTCTTTTGTGCTCAATAATCACACCTCTTTCTAAAAATCTAGCATAAGCAATTGTGCTAATAAATGCCAAAATGCCTAATACTAAAATAACATCAAAAAAACTGAAAGTATCGTAAATTAAAGCAACAATAGCAATAACAGAAATTAAATTAACGCCAACAACATCCATAGCAATGACTCTATCAGGAAAGCTCGGACCAATGATGACACGAACAAAAGTAATTACTATAGAAATACCAAATAAAATCAAAGAAGTAATTAAAATAATATTAACCATTAACGTGTCACCTCCATAATTGCTTTTTCAAATTTTCCAAGAGATTTTTCTAAATCAGTTTGATATCGATTTATATCCATTGCATGAATATAAAAAACATTTCCTTCTGGATTTACTTCCATGACAACTGAACCAGGAGTTAAGGTTAGCAAGAGTGCAAGAGTAGTAACTTCCCAATCTCTTTTTAAAGTCGTTTTATAAGTAAAGATGCCTGGCTCGATATTTATATCTGGGCTTAATATATGTTTGATGACAACAAGGCTTGATTGAAGTAACTCAGATATAAACAAGAGAATTAATTTAAAAATAGCATAAAAGCCGAATAAATAAAATTGACCTCCAAAAAAGCGTCGCATTAAAAAAACTATGAAAATTCCAATCAGAAACCCATTAGCAAAAGTTGAAAAATAGAAATTATTTTCATCTTTTAAAAACACCCACAATAAAGCAATAAATAAGTTTAATAAAAACTGCGAAGCCATACATCTATACCTCCCTTATTAATCATTTTCCAATACAGCATCAATATAAATTTGTGGATTCATTAACACATTACTTGCATCGGTCACAAAAGGTGCAATAGATTCAGGAGCAAGTCCTAAAATAAAAGTTAAACAAATAAGTATTGCACTAGGAAGTAACGTTAGTGGTTTTAAAGGGATTTGCTCTTCTTCACTAATAATAGTCTCTCCCCAAAATGTGCCCATAAATACACGTAAAAGAGAATAAAGGACGACCATACTTGATAAAAAAGTGACTAACAATAAAATATAGGAACTTGTTTCAAGTGCACCTTGCCCGACGAGTACTTTTCCTAAAAATCCACTGAGAGGTGGAATACCAGTAAGAGATAGGACAGTAATAAAAAAGAACCAACCAAGTGTTGGATAGTTTCGAATCAATCCACTCATCGCATCAACGCGAGACGTTTTCGTTAAATAAATAATTGTACCTGCAAGTAGAAACAACAAAGCTTTTACAATCATGTCGTGTAATAAATAATAAATACCACCTGTTATACTTGTAGCAGTGAAGATTGCTAGAGCAGCTAAAATAAAACCAACTGCGATAACGACATTATAAGTAATAACCTGTTTAATATCTCTAAAGGCAATGGCACCAATACTGCCACCAATAATTGTCAAAATAGCCATTACAGCAATTATTGTATGTGTTATTTGAGGCTCGTGATAAAAAATAAGCGTAAAAACACGATATAAAGCATAAATGCCAACTTTTGTTAATAGTGCTCCAAACAAGGCGGCAATAGCAGCTGGTGGGACACTATATGAACCAGGTAACCATTGATAAAGTAACAGTCCGCTCTTCAAACTAAAAACAAGTAAAAAAACCAGACTAATTACAGTAAGCAGTGGTGTTTGTCCAACTTCTGCAATCCGTTCAGAAGCATGTGCCATATTGAGTGTGCCTATCGTACCATACAAATAAGCAATAGCGATTAGGAAAAAAGAAGAAGCGACAACATTAATAGCAACATACTTAATTGATTCACGTAATTGAACTTTTTTACCATTTAAAGTAATTAAAGCATACGATGCTAGTAACATAACTTCAAAAGTAACAAAAAGGTTGAAAAGATCACCTGTTAAAAAAGATCCATTGACACCTGCAATTAAAAAGTTTACAAACGCGTAAAAATAAAGAGTTTCACGTGTTTTACCAATGGTTTGAAAAGCAAAAAGAATGATAATTGAACTGAGTAAACTTGTTGTTAAAACGAGTAAAGTCGCAAAAGAATCAGCAACAAAAACGATGCCAAATGGTGCTTGCCAGTCTCCAAATTCGAGTGTGATAATACCCTCTGTTTGAATTAAGTTTAATAATAAAATACTTACAACGAATGTTGCAATAAGACTTAGAAGCGTTAAAAGTCTTTGTGTATATATATGGTTAGGAAAAAAAGCTAAAATAACTCCGACAAGTAATGGAATAATCATTGGAAAAACAACTAAATTATTCATGATCAACACCACGCATCTCACTTAAATCATCCGTTTTAGTATATTTATAAGTTTGATAGGCAAGGACTAAGAAAAATGCTGTCACAGCAAAACTAATAACAATTGAAGTTAAAATAAGTGCTTGTGGTAAAGCATCGACAAAGCTTGTTTCCTTTTGACTTACAATCGGAACACTATCACCTTTAAATCCGCCCATTGCCATAATTAATAAATGAACAGCATGAGTTAGGACGGCTGTGCCAAGGATAACACGAATGACATTTTTAGATAATAACAGATAAACGGCAACTGTAACCAGAATACCTGCTACAATAATAATTAACGTTTCCATTTATTACACATCCTCACTAATGCTTAAAATAATAGTTATTACAACACCAACAACTGCTAAAGCAACACCAAGTTCAAAAAAAGTAACTGTTGAAATTTCACGAAGGCCAATGAATGGTATGTTAATTGTAGCAAATGATTGTGTTAAAAAAGGTTTACCAAATAAAACAGCACCCATACCAGTTAATAAAACAATAAGTGATCCGATTGCGGCAACGATTTTAAAATCAAAAGGAATACTATATTTAAATGTTTCAATATCATAAGTTAAGAGTAAAAGAACAATTGCTGAAGCTAAAACAAGTCCGCCAATAAATCCTCCACCGGGTGCATTATGACCTGAGAAAAATAAATAAATAGCCAATGTTAAAATAATAAAAACAATTAGTTTAGTGACGGAACGTAAAATAAGATCATTTATCTTCAAGGTTATGCGCTCCCCTCTTTTTGTTTGCTTTGATTAAGGTAAAGACGCCAATACCTGCAATGAATAAAACGATAACCTCAAGCATTGTGTCAAATGCTCTAAAGTCACCTAAGATTGTGTTAACAATATTAGCAGCGCCTGCTTTTTCATCAGAATCTTCAAAGAAACTAGAGATAGAAGTGAATAATCGGCCGCTCTTTACCGAAAGTGCTACTAAAGTAAAGACAAGTCCAACACTAGCAGCAATGATAAAGTTTTGCCTTCTTTCTCTAACGGGCGCTCTTTTTTCTTCCCATCTGGGTAAAAAATAGAGTGCAAGTAAGAAAAGAGCTGTAGTAACTGTTTCAATGACTACTTGTGTAAGAGCTAAATCAGGTGCTCTAAAGAGAACAAAAAACAGTGCGATAGTGAAGCCTATATAACCATTAATGACAATAGCAGTTAAACGCGAACTCGTGATAATCATACTAATACCTGCAATGATAATAGTAATGGCAAGAATCCATTCAAATATACCAATGGGTTCGTCACCTGTTAAACTAAATGAAAAAGCATTTAATTTAAAGAGAGTAAATCCAACTAAGAGTGTAAATGTAATAAATACATATTGAAAATAATGACGTAAATAACCTGTCATATATTTTGATGTCGTATTCTTTGCTAGACGATCAAAAAATATTAATGAGTTATTATACAATGCATCAAAAGATAAAAACTTAGGAAACAGTTTATAAACAATGTTCCAACGTCTGTAAAATGCAAATATGACTGTTCCAATAACGACAACTCCCATTGTCATAAAGAGTTCGGTATTAAAGCCATGCCAAGCCTTTATCGGTTCAAAATAATTATTTTCAAGATTAGGATAAATATTAAAAACAGCAGGCTTCAATATATTATCAGCTAAAACATTTGGGAATATGAAAATTAAGAAAATAAATATAGCTAAGATACTTGGAGCAAGTAACATACCAAAGGAAGCTTCTTTTGCTTGTGATAATTTCTTTTCTTTTGGTTTACCAAGAAATGTTTTAAAGACAATAATCATACTATAAATAAATGTAAATACACTTGCTATCCATGCAATAATAGGAAATAAGACACCAATAGTATTCAGCGAAAAGAAATCAAATTCATTTACGCTTAACATGGCTTGGAAAAACATTTCTTTGCTTAAAAAGCCATTAAATGGGGGTAAGCCAGCCATTGAAAAGCTTCCAATTAAAGCAATTGAAAATGAAATAGGCATAAAGAGCATTAAACCACCCAGTCTGCGAATATCTCTTGTCCCAATTTTAAAGTCAAGAATACCTACAACCATAAACAAAGCACCTTTGAATGTTGAGTGGTTGACTAAATGAAACAAAGCGGCAAATGCAGCTTGAGTGTACAAGACCTCATTTATTGTAATGGTCGGGTGTAGAGATAAAGAACTGACACCGAATAAACTCATGACTAAACCTAATTGGCTAATTGTTGAGTAGGCGAGTAAAGCTTTCAGGTCGGTTTCTCTAATTGCAGAAAAAGCTCCCCAAAACAAAGTGATTAAACCCGTTATACTAACTGCATAGAACCAAACAGCGTCTCCGCCAAATATAGGTGTAAATCTTGCAACGATGTAAATACCAGCTTTAACCATTGTCGCAGAGTGCAAATAAGCACTAACTGGTGTAGGTGCTTCCATTGCGTCTGGCAACCAAATATGGAATGGAAACTGTGCTGATTTAGTAAATGCACCTAATAAAATTAAAATCAGGGCGGGTGTAAAGAGAATGTGTTCTTTTAAAGGAATAATGAGTTCAAATGTTTCTCTAATACTGAAAGTTCCTGTGATTTGGTAAAGCATTAAAAAGCCAATTAACATGCCCAAACCACCAAAGACAGTAATCAATAAAGATTTTTTTGCCCCGTATCTCGAGCCTTTACGCTGATACCAAAAAGCAATCAGTAAAAAAGATGAGATACTTGTCAATTCCCAAAAAGCGTATAAAATCATCATATGATCTGAGAAAACGACACCAAGCATACTGCCCATAAATAATAATAAATAAGTGTAAAAATGTCCGAGATTTTCAGAGAAGTCTAAATAGAATATTGAATAAAAAACGACCAAAGCACCAATACCAGTAATTAGTAGGCCGAAAATTAAACTTAAACCGTCAATATAAGAAGTTAAATTAATGTTGAAAGTGGGAATCCAATTCAAGGTCTCAGTGAATGAGTCACCTTGTTTTATTTGTGGTAAATATGTTATTAGTGTTATAAATAAAATGACAGGAACGATTAAAACAAACCAACCAATATGTATTTTAAAATGCCTTCTATAAATAAAAGGAATTAATAAAGATGCAAGGAAGGGAAGAAAAATCGCCATATTTAAAGTGAGCAACGCGGTTCCTCCTTTGTCTAGATTAAAAATATATACTTATATATTATATACTATATAGAATGAACGTGCATCCAATACAGATGAAAAATAACAATTAAAATAAGTAGAAATATTTATTTATATTTAGTAGACTATAAAAATGGAATTAATTTAAATGAAAGAATGAAACTAACTTCAACATATCATTATATTTAACTTATGATATAATAGAATGATATAGAAAATACATGCTAAAAGCAGAAGAGGTGACGGTTGATGAGTGCAAATGCTATGAGCCATATGGATGAACGAATTCTTGTATGTGTTTATTATGGACCAAATGGTAGAAGACTCATTAGGCGTGGATATGAATTAGCACGAATGACAGGTTGTCCATTATATGTATTAACAGTAGATCGCTTGCCTTTTGATGAGTTTGATGCTGAAAAAACAAGTTATGTAGAAGAATGGAAACAATTAGCAGAAGAGCTCGGAGCAGATAAATTCATTTTAAAAGATAATGAAACACGCCCAATAGTTAAAGTTATTAAAGAAGTGGCTTATAAACACAATATTACACAAGTTATTATCGGTGAAACGCCTCAAAATAGATGGGAAGAAATAACAAAGGGTTCGTTTATTAACGTACTCTTAAAAGAGCTCGTTTTTATAGATGTTCATATCGTTTCAGTAAACCGTGCACTTGAAAGTGGCGATGAAGAAATTTATGAAAAAGGAATTAGAGGATACCTGCAACGTATAGAAGATAGTTATATTTTGAGTTTTACTAAATCAAAAAAGAATTATTTTGAAGGTGTATTTTATAAAGAAATCGGGACAGACTTTGATAATGGTTATTTCAAGTATGTATGTGGTGGTAAATCACATGAAGTCGAAATTCATGATGGTAAAGTAATGGAAGAGATTAAAGACCCTCCGAATTTACCGGTTGAAAAATAAAAACTTCTGTGTTGAATGATTATTCAACACAGAAGTTTTTTTATAAAGAATAATTAAGTTCGGTTAAAAAATGTTTGATTTTCATATCTTGAATAAGATAATCAGCAAAAGGGTCTAATTCAGTAGGTTCGCTGTTTACGATAACTAATTTAGCGCCATTTTCTTTTGCTAGCATAGGAAACATATTTGCAGGAGAAACAGAAAGGGAAGATCCTAAAACAATAAATAAATCGGCCTTTTGAGTAAGTACTTCAGCTAATTGGAATGTATCTTGTGGTAAATGTTCACCGAAAAGAACGATGCCAGGCCTAATTGTGCCACCACATTCACAACGCGTTGTTCCAGTTAAATAATCAGTACGAGAAACTTGTCTTTTACATTCGTGACAGTGCATATCCCTAAATGACCCGTGTAGTTCATATACTGTTTTATTACCAGCATCTGAATGAAATCCATCTACATTTTGTGTAATAATGCCATCAATAACACGATTTTTTTCCCATTCAGCTAAGATGCGATGGCCATCATGTGGTTGATATTTATTAATTTCACCTAATCTATATTGATAAAATTGTGTAAATTCAGCTTCATTATGCAAAAGTGCATTAATATTAGCTAATTCATTAGGATTAAATTTTTCCCAAAGCCCTCTATCTTTCGAACGAAAATCAGGTAATCCACTCTCTGTTGACATGCCTGCTCCTGTAAAAACTACTGTTGAATTTGCTTCTTTTAATAATCTTAAAACTTCTTTCATTATATCCCTCCAAAGTATGAAAAAACCCATAGAGAACTATGAGTTTTAGTTTAAATATTTCCAAGATCAATCATGGTGTCAGCTACTTTAGTAAATCCAGCAATATTAGAGCCGACCACTAAGTTCTTCGGCTGTTTATAAGTTTGTGCTGCTTTTGTACAACGACGATAAATCCGTTTCATAATCACTTGTAATTGAACGTCAACTTCTTCAGCTGACCAAGCAAGACGTGAACTGTTTTGGGCCATTTCTAACGCAGAAGCGGCAACACCTCCGGCATTGACGGCTTGTGCAGGACCAAATAAAATATTGTTTTCAATAAATAGATCAATAGCTTCGCTTGTACATGGCATATTTGCACCTTCAGCAACCACTCTGACACCATTTTGAATTAAGCTTTTGGCAGAGTCTTCGTCAATTTCATTTTGAGTAGCACAAGGAAGTGCTATATCACAAGGGACAGACCAAATCTTTGAGCCATCGTCAAAGTATTCAGCGTGAGGATGTGTATTAACGTATTCACTAATTCGTGCACTTTCAGTTAATTTTAACCGTTTAATTGTTTGAAGACTTAATCCGTTAGGGTCATAAACATATCCACTTGAATCACTGCACGCAACAACTTTAGCACCAAGTTTAATTGCTTTTTCCATTGCATAGATAGCGACATTACCCGAACCAGAAGTAATTAATGTGGCATTTTTAAAGCTTAAGTTATTATCTTTTAGCATTTCATCTACAAAGTAAATCGTGCCATAACCTGTTGCTTCTGTTCGTCCACGACTTCCACCGTAATTTAGCGCCTTACCAGTTAAAACACCTGCATGATAAGCACCTTGCAGTCGTTTGTATTGACCAAACATATAACCAATTTCACGTTTGCCCACACCAATATCTCCAGCAGGTATATCGGTATCAGGTCCAATGTGGTTAACTAGTTCAGTCATATAGCTTTGACAAAAGCGCATAATTTCCTGATCAGATTTTCCTTTTGGGTCAAAATCAGCTCCACCTTTACCACCACCAATTGGTTGGCCTGTTAAGGAATTTTTAAATATTTGAGTAAGCCCTAAAAACTTCATAATACTTAAGTTAACAGAAGGATGGAAGCGAATACCACCTTTATAAGGTCCAATTGCACTATTAAATTGGACGCGATATCCTCTATTAACTCTCATGTTATTATCATCATCAACCCATGGAACTCTAAACATAATTATTCTTTCTGGTTCAATAATACGTTCAAGGATATTATGTTCCATGTATGTGCTATTTTTCACAAAGACAGGTATAAGAGAATTAAACAACATTTTTGCGGCTTGCAAGAATTCTGTTTCATGTGGATCGCGTTCCTCAAGCTTTTTATAAATCCGGTTCATATAATCAAGGACAGCTTGTTCTTTTTTAGTAATTGTTTTCTTATTTAGGCTAAACACTTATGTGTGCCTCCTTCTAGCAGCTAGAAGCTGTTAATTTAGCAATAATTTCATATGTATATATTGTACACAATTAATTCAATCTACACAATGCTAATAATAGATATTATTAATCACATTATGAGATAATGAAAACATAAACAACTATATAGTCAATCTTTCATAATTAAAATAAATGAATAAAAGGATGGATAGTATGGAATTAAGACAAATCAAGTATTTCATTGAAGTTGCTAGACGTGAACATGTTACAGAAGCCTCTGAAGCCCTTCATGTAGCACAGTCGGCGGTAAGTCGGCAGATTGCTAATTTAGAAGCAGAGCTAGGTGTCGATTTATTTATTAGAGAAGGACGCCAGGTAAAATTGACACCCATAGGTAAAATATTTCTAGCACGTATGGAAAAAGCAGTTAATGTTATTAATGATGCTGTTCAAATTGTTGATGAATATATTGAACCAGAAAAGGGAATGATTCATATTGGTTTTCCAACTAGCCTTTCAACATATGTATTACCCAAAGCGTTATCATTTTTTAGAGATGAATATCCAGAAGCCAAGTTTGAACTATATCAAGGTTCATATACCGAGTTAATTGAATCAGTTGTGAGTGGGAAAATTAATATTGCTTTACTTGGGCCTGTACCAAAATCACATAAAAAAGTGAAGAGTACTATTTTATTTACTGAAGATTTGGTGGCACTTTTACCCAAAAATCATTTTTTAGCTAATCGAGTATCGATTAAATTAACAGAATTACAAAATGAGTCATTTGTTTTATTTCCAGAGGGATATGTATTAAGAGATTTAATTGTTAGAGGTTGTTCGGAGCGTGGCTTTAAACCAAAAGTTTCTTTTGTTGGACAAGACGTAGATGCCATAAAGGGACTTGTTTCAGCAGGTTTAGGAGTAACCTTAGTGCCAGAAGTCACATTGGTAGATGCCTTGCCTCGTGAAACAGTAAGGGTCCGAGTGACTGATCCGAAATTAACCCGCTCTGTCGGTGCGATTATTCCAACTGATCGAGAGTTATTACCGACTGAAAAATTATTTTTAGAATTTATAAAAAAATACTTTATGCGCTTAGAAGAGTTTCAAAATTAATAAAACATGTACAGTTTTTAAAAAATTGTACATGTTTTATTGTTATTTTTATTATCATATGCTAAGATTCACATATCGAATAAAACGATATATAGACATAAAAACTAATTCAAATACAATATATAGTATGAAATCTAATTAAATACGTATCAGGGAATCTAGTCCAAAGCTAGAACTGCACCCGCAACTGTAGTGGTAAATTTATAATTACCAAAGTCAGATTACTGAGCGTATTTAAAAAAGTTTCGCAATCTTCGGGGATGAAGACTAAGAAACGACTAAGGTAGATAAGAATATCTATTATAGCCGTTTGTCCAATTCCCTGGATAAACAGTTATAATAGATATTTTTTTATGTTTAATTATAAAAGAAAGTGATATCAATGAGGGGGAATTATAAATGAGTACAGTAATGAAAAATGAAAGTTCTATTTTAAGTATGATTGCAGAAGCATCAGAAGGTTTAAATATAAATATAGAAGACTTTAAAGAGAAGTCGCTTAGGGTAATTAATGAAGATGATAGTGATGAAAAAATTGTTGATATTTTAACAAAAAATGCATTAGAAAACATCGATGAAGCAAATCCTGACTGGACTTATGTGGCGAGTAGAATCTATATGAATAGTTTATATAAAGAAGCAGCAAAAAACCGCAATTATCAGCTAACTGATAAATATGGTGATTTTTACCAGTTGATTACTCAATTAACTGATAAAGGGATCTATTCACCCTTGCTTCTTGAGAAATACGAAGAGACTGAAATCCGTACCTACGAGCAAGCAATTGACATTAAACGCGATGAGCTATTTGACTATTTAGGTTTATACACTTTTGCTACACGTTATTTAGCAACGGACCATGCTAAAAATCTATTTGAACTACCACAAGAACGTTGGATGATTATTGCGATGTACTTAATGCAGGATGAAGTTGAGTCAGTCCGTTCTGAACGTGTCTTAGAAGCATATTGGGCGCTAAGTAATTTATTTATGACAGTAGCTACACCTACAATGAATAACGCCGGTAAAACACATGGACAATTATCAAGTTGTTTCATAGATACAGTAGATGATAGCTTACAATCAATTTACGATGTGAATTCAGATGTCGCTCAGTTATCTAAAAACGGTGGTGGAATTGGCGTTTACATGGGGAAAGTTCGTGGACGTGGTAGTGCAATAAAGGGCTATCAAGGTATGTCGAGTGGCGTTGTGCCATGGATTCGTCAATTAAACAATACCGCTGTAAGTGTTGACCAATTAGGTACACGTAAAGGAGCTATTGCAATTTATTTAGATATTTGGCATTCAGATATTGAGCCTTTTTTAGATTTAAAATTAAACAATGGTGATGAACGTATGCGTGCGCATGACATTTTCCCAGGTGTATCGCTTCCAGATTACTTTATGGAACAAGTTGATGCACGTGGAGATTGGTATTTATTTGATCCGCATGAAGTTCGTCAAGTGATGGGTTATTCGCTAGAAGACTTTTATGATGAAAAAAGAGGTAGTGGTTCATGGCGTGAGAAGTATTTGGAATGTGTCGCTCATGAAGGCTTATCAAAACGTAAGGTAAAAGCAATTGATTTGATGAAACGTATTATGGTTTCACAACTTGAAACAGGTACACCGTTTATGTTTTATCGTGATGAGGTAAATCGTCAAAACAACAACGACCATGAAGGAATTATCTACTGCTCTAACTTGTGTACCGAGATCACACAAAATCAATCACCTACTGAGTTTTTAGAAGAATACGTAGAAAATGAGAATGTGATTGTTAAGAAATATAAGGCAGGAGATTATGTTGTTTGTAACTTAAGTTCAGTTAATTTAGGTAAAGCAGTACCTGCTGATGTATTAGAACGTTTAATAAATATTCAAGTAAGGATGCTTGATAATGTCATTGATATCAATACGTTACCGATTAAACAAACAACATTAACAAACCAAAAGTACCGTGCAATAGGCCTTGGGACATTTGGTTGGCACCATCTATTAGCGCTTAAAGGAATCGACTGGGAGTCTGAGGAGGCGGTTGATTATGCAGATGAATTGTATGAAAAAATTGCTTATTTAACTATTAAAGCAAGTATGGAAATAAGTAAGGAGAAAGAGAGTTATCCTTTATTTAAAGGGAGTAAGTGGGAAACAGGGGCTTACTTTGAACAAAAAGGATATGACTCTCTAGAGTGGCAAGAGTTAAAAGAAGCGGTTAAAGAGCATGGTATTCGTAACGGTTATTTAATGGCTGTAGCACCGAACTCTTCAACATCTATCATTGCTGGTTCTACGGCAAGTATAGATCCAATATTCAAAGTGTTTTATCACGAAGAGAAAAAAGATTTTAAAATACCAGTTGCTGCACCAGACTTAACCCATAGAACCTATCCACATTATCAAAAGTCAGCATATATATTAGACCAAAGATGGTCAATTAAACAAAATGCAGCACGTCAAAAGCATATTGACCAAGCGATTTCATTTAATATGTATGTACCAAATACAATTCGTGCATCAGTATTATTAGATTTGCATCTGCAAGCATGGGATTCAGGCTTAAAGACTTCTTACTACGTGCGCTCAACGTCAACAGATATTGAAGAATGTGAATGGTGTCATTCATAAATAATGAATGAAAGGGTGTTATAAATGACTAGAAGAAAACGAGCAATTATCTGTTATTTAAGTTACAGCGGGAATACTGAAGAAGTGGCCCAATTAATCGAAGCGAGATTGACAGCGGAAGAAATCGAGGTAGAAATGTATGAAATCGGTATTGATCCACCTGTTAACTTAGATAATTATGATTTCATTTTTCTAGGTACATTTACATGGGATCATGGAAGTACACCTGATGAAATGAAAGATTTTGTTCTAGAAGTTGGTTATAAGCCAAAAAACATAGCAGTCTTTGGCTCAGGCGATACACAATTTGGTGGTGATGAATTGTTTTGTCGTGCAGTTGACCGTTTGGCAAAGTTTTATGAAAGTGAAGTACCACCTTTAAAAGTAGAGCAATCGCCAAGAGGGTCACAAGAAGTGAATGTAAATACATGGTTGGAAGGGGTATTATTTGATGTCGCATATATTGCTTGAAAAAGCTAAAACATTAGAACCACGTAATCCAAATAAATCAACAGGTGTATTTGGTGGAAAATCAAGTGGTATTTTAAATTGGAATGATATTGCTTATCCGCATTGGTATAAGATGTATAAACGTTTAATCGGGAATTACTGGCAAGCAGATGAAGTCGATATGACAAGTGACGTGAGAGAGTTTAAAAATCTATCAGAGGCAGAAAAAGATGCCTATTTAAAAATTATTGGTTTATTGTCAACATTAGATGCACCTCAAACACGAACTGCTTTACTTATTTCGCTTTATGCAACAGATCCGTCAATACAGTCAATAATGGCCGTCATTGCACAGCAGGAAGCGGTTCATAATGAAAGTTATTCCTACGTACTTTCGTCAGTTGTTTCATTAGGAGAGCAAAATACATCATTTCAACTCGGGAGAACGGATGACGTATTGTTAAAAAGAAATGATGCGATCATGAAACATTACAATGCTTTCGTTGAAGAACCAACCATTGAAAATATCTTAAAGACCTTAGTTTATACAGTCTTACTTGAAGGAATGTTTTTCTATTCAGGTTTTGCGTTCTTTTATAATTTAGCAAGACATAATAAAATGGTAGGAACATCAACAATGGTAAGTTATATTAATCGTGATGAACTTGAACATGGAAGATTCATCTCTGAACTTTTTAGAGCAACACTTGGAGAGAATCCTGAGTACAATACAGAAGAATTTACGACTTGGGTATATGAAGCATTTACTGAATCAGTTGAATTAGAGATAGAATGGTCAACATATGTTCTTGAAGGGTTGGAAGGAATCGATCTAGTCGAAATGTCAGGCTATATTAAATATCGTGCAAATAAAATGCTACGCATGATGGGATTAAGTGAAATCTATCCTGAATATGTTGAAAATCCGATGAAGTGGATTCGAGCATACGTTGATAGTTTTGATGATACAAAAACAGATTTCTTTGAACAAAAATCACGCCAATATACTAAAACAAGTGAATTAAACGGATTTGATGATTTATAAAGAAAAAACTATTCTCTTATTATAGAGGATAGTTTTTTTGATTAAAAAACATCATCGTCATCATTAAAAGCTAAGTAACTATTAATCTGTTATGTTCTCATGTATAATTGAATGATACTAATTAGTTCGTGAAGGGCAATGATATAATGAATGTCAAAAACGACACAATAAAAAATAACGATAGAATATTTTCACGAGATTTTCTTTTTATTTGGTTAGCAAACTTTTTTATATTTTTAGGGTTTCAAATGACTTTGCCAACGCTTCCCATATTTGTTAAAGAATTAGGTGGGAGTGATCAGATAGTAGGTTTAATTGTAGGCGTATTTACATTCTCAGCATTATTATTTCGTCCGTTTGCAGGAAACGCACTAGAAACGCGAGGGCGTCAAGTAGTATACATATTTGGTTTGTCCTTGTTTGTTATATCAGTAGGTGCCTTTGCTTTTGCGACAAGCATCTTTTTATTAATTGTAATGAGGATTTTGCAGGGTGTAGGTTGGGGATTTTCAACAACAGCATCAGGAACAATTGCTACAGATTTAATACCGCCTAAACGACGCGGAGAAGGTATGGGTTATTATGGGCTCTCAGGTAACTTAGCTTTAGCATTAGGACCAGCGCTGGGCTTGAGCTTAGTAGGTGTTATTTCATTTACACAGTTATTTTTAATCGCATCTGCGATGGGTTTGATCGCGTTGTTACTAGCATTAATGATCGGTTATAAAAAAGTAGAAGAATCGCCTGACAAAACAACAACAGTTAAATTTGATGTTTTTGAAAAATCAGCAATTAACCCATCAATTCTATTGTTTTTTATTACCTTAACCTTTGGTGGTATTGCAACATTTTTACCATTATACGCCATTGAAAGATCTGTAGAAGGTATCTCTTTATATTTTGTTGTTTATGCTATATTTTTAATGATTTCACGACTGATTGCGGGAAAAATATATGATGAGAAAGGTCATATGTACGTTTTCCCCCCAGGTGCATTCATGATTTTAATCGCCATGATATTACTTGCTTGGTTACCAAGTACGTCAATACTCTTATTGGCTGCTGCTTTCTATGGATTTGGTTTTGGAAGTGTTCAGCCTGCATTACAAGCATGGGCAGTTAATAGCGCTGCAGAGAACCGAAAAGGAATGGCAAATGCTACTTTCTTCTCATTTTTTGATTTAGGAGTAGGAATAGGTGCGATGGGTTTTGGAATTATAGCAAATCAGCTGGGTTATAGATATATTTATATCATATCAGCATTGTCAATTATTAGTGCAATTATATTTTATTTTTATTTATATATTAGAGCTAAACGTGAAACCAAATCATATAATTTTTAATTAAGTTTTAAAAAGGTAGGTTTTAATTAATGAGTAAATTAAATCGAGAAAATATTAAAAGTCGTTTTCCATCTATCGTATTTAAGCGTGGATTAGCTTATTACAATAGCGAAAGTGTCACCGGTGTGTTGTATGATAAGAATAATGATATTTGGAATGCTAATGTCCAAGGAACGGAATCATATTTTGTTGAAGTAAATGTAAATAACTTTGAAAATGATAATGGAAGTTATGGCTTTTGTGAATGTCCAGCATTTCATGCATACGGTTATTGTAAACATTTAGTAGCAGGTCTGCTTGAAGTAGCTGATCGATTAAAATTAACATCAAATGATTTAAAGTATGAAATATCTGATCAGTTTATTAGAGCGCTTGTATCATCAAATGAAAATCCAATTAATGTGATGTCAGATAGATTGCCAATGAAGGTTGAATTTACATGTAAATGGGATAGCGAACATCAAATATTTATTCAATTAAAAGTGGGTTTGGAGATGCTGTATGTAGTTA
>CALZEK010000008.1 GCA_945639745.1 uncultured Bacillaceae bacterium | reverse complement strand
AATGGTAAGAGCATGTTCAACTTGCATAATGAGTAATGCAATAAAAATAATAATAAAAGTAACAGTTATTAAAATAAATTGCGTTTTAAGAAAACCAAGACCTGCGTGTTTTAAATCTTTTAAAACACTAGCAGAACGCCTAGTAATGGTTTCAGGTAAAAAGCTTTGTAATTTCTTAGATAATTTATGCCAATCTTTACTAATAAAGAATGTTGCTAAAAGAATAAAGACAATGGCAGTCGCAGCCCCAGGAATCCATGAGATAAGTGATGGTAGTGATGATAACAAATCTTGGAGGAATGTGGTCACATTACCTGATAGTTTATTACTGGCTTCTTTAATGCTATTTGTAATTGTTTCTTGTTTACTAGCATCTAGTGCGTTGAATTTTAATGCAATGCCTTCATAAAAAGGAACAATCCGACCTGTAAAAAAAGTTTGAATGCTATGAATGATTGAATTTATTTTTACAGGAACAACATCAGCTAAGTAGGCTGAACCTGCAATTATTTCAGCTATTAATAAAGTAATAATGCCTGCAAATGCACTAAAGAAAATAAGCAGTGTTGTAAGAACAGCAAGTACTCTTGGGAAACGTGCTTTTTTTTGTAATAAATTGATTAAGGGATTAATTAAAGCAACGAGTAAAGCTGCAATAATAAAAGGATAAAATAATTTAAAAAAGAAATAAATAATTACAATAACGAGGACAGTCGTGGCAAGCACAATAAGGCTTCTTAAGAAGATGCCAAGTGTTTTATTATTCATTTAATTACCTCCCCATTAACTTATCATTATTATACCATGTATTATTCAGTAAGCAGGAAGAAGATGAATCATTTCATTAGAAAACTTGTATATTATTAAAATTTTTTGTAATCTTTAAGAAAGTAATACAATTGAAGGGGACTCTAAAATGAAACAAAATTATCAAGCGTGGACATCTAGACTCGGATTTATCTTATCATCAGCAGGAGCGGCAATAGGTTTAGGTGCGATTTGGCGCTTACCATATGTTACTGGAACAAGTGGTGGAGGAGCGTTCTTTTTAATATTTGTTCTCTTTACTCTATTGATCGGTTTGCCGATGTTGATAGCGGAATTTATTATTGGCCGAGGCACAGGGCGTGAAGCTGTCAGTGCTTATAAAAAACTAGCACCTAAATCTCTTTGGGTTTGGATAGGTAGACTTGGTGTTTTAGGTTGTTTTTTATTATTATCTTTTTATAGTGTTGTTGGTGGTTGGGTTCTTATCTATAGTGGTAAATCGATTGGAAATAAAATCATTGGTGAAAATGTAGCTTACGATGCATTATTTGGTTCAGTTGTCGGTGATCCACTTATTACAATTATCGGTTTACTTTTATTTACTTTAATCAATGTAGCTGTTATTTCATTTGGCATAAAAAATGGAATAGAGCGTATGAATAAATATATGATGCCCTTATTATTTCTCTTTTTAATAATTATTGTTGTACGTGCATTGACATTAGATGGTGCAATTGAAGGTGTTAAATTCTTTTTAGCACCAGATTTCTCTCGAATTGATGGTGAAGCAATTCTTTATGCTCTAGGCCAATCCTTCTTTTCATTAGCTGTTGGATTTTCATGTATGGTAACTTATAGTTCTTATTTAGATAAGAAGGTAAGTTTAACGACATCTGCAAGTTGGGTAGTTAGTATGAATATATTTGTATCATTACTAGCAGGTTTAGCCATATTTCCCGTTGTTTTTGCATTTGGTTTAGCACCAGATCATGGACCGAGTTTATTATTTATTGTCTTACCAGAAGCATTCGCACAAATGCCATTAGGTAGTTTATTTTTAAGTTTATTCTTAATCTTATTTTTATTTGCAACACTTACATCATCATTTAGCCTATATGAAATTATTGTTGCTGCCTTTACGGCAAGTGGAAAATATTCACGCCGTCATGTTTCGATCATATTAGGTATCGTTTTATTTATTGTTGCAATTCCGGCAGCTCTATCATCTAGTTTATTAGCAGATTTCACAATTTTTGGATTAAGTGCTTTTGACGCAACAGATTATTTAGTAAGTAATATCTTGTTACCATTAGGAAGTTTATTAATTGCATTATTCATTATTCATAAAATGGATCAGTCTTTAGTAAAAAGCCAATTTATGATTGGGACAAATCTTTCAAAGGATTATTATAAACTGTGGCATTTTCTGATGAAATTTATTGTTCCGATATTTATTGTGCTTGTCTATTTAAATTCACTAGGGATTATTTAATTTAGTTAGAAAATAAATAATAAGAACAAATGTTGATTTAATCATGTTTGCGAAGAAATAAACCTGTCCTAAAAAAAGAAAAAATAAAAGATTAGTCTTAAAGCTTGCAATTATAATGAATGCATAGTATTGTTATAAGTAGCGAAAGAAAATTGGATTTCGAATTACTTTAAACTCCCTTTTCAAAGAGGTGTGGAAGTGTTTGATTCAGTTACTTTTCACAATATTTTTAAGGGAGGTCATTCATTATGATGACAGGTACAGTTAAATGGTTTAACGCAGAAAAAGGTTTTGGTTTTATCGAGCAAGAAGAAGGCGACGATGTATTCGTACATTTCTCAGCTATTCAGTCTGAAGGATTCAAGACTATCGAAGAAGGTCAAAACGTAGAATTTGAAATTGTTGAAGGAGAACGTGGTCCACAAGCGGCTAACGTTACTGCTCTATAATATTAAATTTAGAAAGCTTATCTCTTAATTGAGATAAGCTTTTTTTATTTAAAAAAGTAAAAGAATTAAAGAGAAGAAAATTAAATTTTCAAAAAAAAGAGATTAAAGAGAAAAAGATTGCTTATTTTTTAAAAAACGTGTAGTGTTGTCCTGATAACGTTTAAAGCGGTTTTATAAACAATGAAAATGATAAAATGAAAATTAATTTGTCTAAAAGGCTTGCAATTATAGACAGACCATAGTATTGTTATAAGTAGCAAAAGGAAATTGAACTTCGAATTACTTTATAATCCCTTTAGAAGAGGTGTAAAAGTATTATTTGATTCAATTACTTTGCACGATATTTGTAAGGGAGGTCATTCACTATGATGACTGGTAAAGTTAAATGGTTTAACGCAGAAAAAGGTTTTGGTTTTATCGAGCGTGAAGATGGTGACGATGTTTTCGTACACTTCTCAGCTATTCAGTCTGAAGGTTTCAAGACTCTTGAAGAAGGTCAAGATGTAGAATTTGAAATCGTTGAAGGCGAACGTGGTCCACAAGCGGCTAACGTTTCGGCTCTATAATAATGAATTTTAAAGGACTTACCTCTTTTTAGAGGTAAGTCCTTTTGAGTTTTAAGGGTGATGATAATGGATAAATGGAATGAGCATACAAGATCAAAATGGAATAAACAAGCAATTAATTGGGATAAACGTAGCGTTAACATGTGGGATAATGGCAGTAGAAAAGATATTATTCTTTTTTTTGCCAAACATCACCAATCAAATATATCAGTAATTGATATTGGTTGTGGCAGTGGCTATGGCTCGTATAAATTATTTAATTCAGGATACGATGTAACAGGCATTGATATTTCTGAAAAAATGATTGAGCTCGCTCGAAAGCAATTGAATAATCAAGTGCCACTATATGTTGGTTCAGTAGATGATTTACCGTTTGAAGATGAGTCATTTGATGCGAGTTTATTAATTAATGTAATCGAATGGACAGAAAATCCAATTGATGCCTTATTGGAAATCAAACGGATTTTAAAACCGGGTGGTAGTATTTGTGCTGGAATATTAGGTGCGACAGCTGGTCCAAGAGCAAATAGTTATCAACGCTTATATAAAGAAGCGGTGCCGATGAATACGATGATGCCTTGGGAATTTTATCAATTAGCAAAAGAAAATGGATTTCGTTTAATTGAAGAACATGTGATTCATAAAGAAGCAATTGATCAAGCAGTTGTTGATCATTTATCTGATGACTTAAAGCAAGCGATCTCGTTTATGACTTTATTTATGTTAAAAAAGGAGCCGTCACATAATGAATGATTTTAATGAAGATGATGATTTTGTAGATTTTGATCCTTCGAGTGCTTTTGAAGAGCCAAATTCAAAAACGATTGATGAACAAATTATCGAAAATTATCAAAAAGATGAAAAAATGATGGTTTTAATTTTTGCCCAGTGGTGTGTCAATAATGATGTTGATGCAAATGAACTCTATAAAAGAGCCTATCCAAATCAACAAGCAAATGCATTATTAATTGATGCATATCGTGAAGCACTTGAGGCAGGTAAATCTGATGAAGTAAACGATCTAACAGTTTTTAGTGTTTTAGAAATCTTCGGAAATAATGATTTAGCATTTGAAGTTCAATCCGTTGTCGATCAACGCAATTAAAACGGTACACCTTAATAAATAAGGTGTACCGTTTTAATTAGGCGTTTTTGTAATAAAGCATTAAGGCATGAATGCCTTTTTCACCATGCCCCTTTACTTCTAGTTCTTTGTACATGTTAAGAGCTAGATTGAGCCCTGGAGCATGTAAGCCAAGTTCCTCAGCAGATTCAACTGCGATTTCCATATCTTTAATAAAGTGTTTAATTGCAAAACCTGGATCATAATTTTCTTTAATAATTCGTGGTGCATAATTATCAAGCGACCAACTGCCTGCTGCACCCGTACCAATACTTTTTAAAACTAATTCAGAATCTAAATGTGCTTTTTCCGCATAAACAAGTGCTTCTACCATGCCGATCATTGCTGGTGCAATTGATACTTGGTTGACGACTTTAGTATGTTGACCTGCTCCAGCGGGACCTTGTAAGCGTATATTTTCTCCCATTGCTTCAAAAACAGGTAATGCTTCATTAAATGCAGCTTCATCGCCACCAACCATAATAGTTAATTTACCATTTTGAGCGCCAACATCGCCACCTGATACTGGTGCATCTAATGATTGAACACCTTTTACATTTGCAATATCATAAATGTTTTTTGCAAGGCTGGGTTTAGATGTTGTCATATCAATTAATAATGTACCTGCTTTTGAATTTTCAATTAATCCATCACTTCCAAAATAAACAGCTTCAACATCTCTTGGAGTTCCTATCATCGTTATAATCAGATCACTATTTTCGCTTAGTTGTTTAACAGAAAACATCCATTTTGCCCCTTCAGCAATTAATTGAGTTGCTTTGACTTTAGTTCGGGTATGAATATTTACTTTAAATCCTTTTTTTAATAAATTTCTAACCATACCCTGTCCCATGACGCCAGTACCAATAAAGCCGATTACTTTGTTATTCATCAAAAAACCTCCCTTTAAATTATCTTACTTATTATTTTACCATAATAAAAAGCCTAACTTCACACGAATTGTAAAGTTAGGCTCATCTATGCAGTAAGTATGGTGGTTATTGCTTAAGTTAGGGGGGAACCAAACATAGCGTATGCGTACCAAAGCTTACTGTGAGCATCAATATTGCTCGAAATTCGGAATTAGTTAATTAAGGTTAATTCTGATGTTTCTTTTTTACCATTACGAATATATTCAACAATCACTTTATCGTTTGGTAAGGCATCTGTATACAATGCTACTTTAATATCGACGATAGAAGTAATATCTGTTTGATCAATTTTTGTAATGACATCGAATTTTTTTAAGCCAGCTTTTTCTGCTGGAGAATCAGAATCAACATTTGCAATGACCATACCTGAACGCACATCTTTAGGTAATTCGATTTGTTGTTGCACTTCAGGTGGTACTTGATTTAGTGGCGCAGTAGCGATTCCTAAGGTAGGTCGATTTACTTCACCTTTTTCTTCTAAATCTTTAATAATTGGTTGAGCTGTATTACTTGGAATGGCAAGTCCAATTCCTTCTACAGCGCTTTGAGCTACTTTCATTGAATTAATGCCAATAACTTTGCCTTTGGTATTTACAAGAGCTCCACCGCTATTACCAGGGTTGATGGCTGCATCTGTTTGTAATACTTCAGTTACCCAATCAGGTTGTTTATCACCATTTGTATCAACTTCTACAGAACGGTTAAGACCACTAATGATTCCTTTTGTTACTGAACCAGCGAACTCACTTCCAAGAGGATTACCAATGGCAATGACTGTTTCACCGACTTCTAATTTATCTGAATCATAAAATTCAGCAACATACTCAACATGTGCGTCATCCATTTCTAAAACCGCTAAATCAGTTAAAGGGTCAGATCCAAGTAATTTTGCTGGAAGGACTTTTTTATTAGATAATTCAATTTCAATTTCTTCAGCATCTTCAATGACATGATTATTAGTCACGATATATGCTTTATTATTTTCTTGCTTGTAAATAATGCCTGAACCAGTACCGCCTTGTGATGTATTTGTCCAAGGATCTAGTGTACGTATATTTTTAACGCCAACTACAGCTTTGGATACTTCAGCAATCGGAATATCTTTTATCTCAGAATCGTTCGTTAAATCATTAGACATTGTTTCAGTCGATTCAGATAAAGGTGTTTGACTGGTTGAAGAATTAAAATCAAACATCGGAATCAAATTATTAGCGATTAAAACAACAATAATAAATGCTGCAACTATACCGCCAACGACCCCTGTAGTAAGATGAAAGAGTAAACCACGTTTATTTTTTTGGTTTTTTCTAAGTGAATTAATTTCAGATTCATATGAGTGTATTAATTGCTCACGACTTAAAATTTCTTTACTCTCTTCAGATGTTAAATCTTTTTCATTATCATTATTCATCTGAAACCACCCTTTCATTTGCTATACTTCAAGTATAAAGAGATTTATTGGCAAGAGATTGGTATAATTGTGTAAAATATGAGTAAAACAACTCTGATTATACGTTTTTCTGAAAATAGAGTATAAAATAAACTTAAATAGCTAGGAGGTTATATAGTGAATTACAGAATTGCAATTGTAGAAGATGATCAAAATATAAGACATATTGTCGCAACCTATTTAGAAAAAGAAGGTTTTGAAGTTGATTTATTTGATAATGCAGAAGATGGATTAAAATTATGGCATGAAAACCCACCACATATGTGGATACTTGATATTATGTTACCAGGAATGGATGGTTATGCATTTTGTAAAAAAATAAGAAAAACAAGTGATGTTCCGATTATTATTATTTCAGCAAAAGATGAAGAAATTGATAAAATTATTGGACTTGAACTAGGTGGAGATGATTATTTAACAAAGCCATTTAGTCCCAGAGAATTAGTTGCACGTGTTAGACGTTTGTTTGCACGTTCTTATCAAAATATTAAAGTAGAAAATGAAAATTATATTCAATCAGGTAAATTATCAATTGATGAAGATGCGCGTAAAGTAACGTGGAATAATCAAGTGATTGAAGTGACGGTTAAAGAATTTGATTTATTAGTCATGCTTGCTAAAAATCCAGAACGTGCTTTTTCAAGAGAAGAATTACTTACTCATGTATGGGGAAATGATTATTTTGGTAGCGATCGTGCGGTTGATGATTTAGTTAAACGCATTCGCAAAAAGATTCCAGATATTAATTTAGAAACAGTATGGGGTCATGGTTATCGTTATAGTGATCAAGAGGAAATAAAATGAGATTACAGACACAGCTTAACTTAGCTTTTACGACACTTGTCTTAATTGTTTTAGCTGTTGGGAGCTTTGTTATCTATTCATTAATTCTTGATTTATTAGTTAAAAATGAAGAAAGTCAACTGGAACAAAAGGGTGAGCTTTTAGTTCAATTTTTAGAAGAAAATGCCTATTATAATAATTCTGTTGAAGAATTAGAAAAATTTTTAAATGAACAAAATTTACAATTTATTGTCTATGATCAAACAAGTGATCAAGTTATTATGTCGACACTTAATTTAAATATTGTTGAAGGATTTTATAAAGAAAAATATTTTACTGATAAAGAATCAGATCTATGGGAATTTGGCGAGAGTCAATTTGTCGTATCAAAAAAAAGTATTGATCCAAACCAGACAGGATTAGAACTTGTTTTACTCACGCCATTAACTGACCTGCAAGAAGTTCAGCAAAGTTTTATTTCTCGAATTGCTTTGGTCTTTATTATTGGTTCTTTAGTTGCGATTTTATTAAGTTACTTTGTTACACGCCGTTTAGTGACACCGCTTGAGCGATTAAAAGAAGAAGTTAAAAAAATTGAAAGACGTGAGTTTGGTGATTTAAAAGAAATAAAATCATCTGGTGAAATAAAAGATGTTGCATTAAGTGTGAATGAAATGGGTCTTGAACTACAAAGATATATAGATTCACAACAAACATTTTTCCAAAATGCGTCACATGAATTAAAAACACCACTCATGACAATTCAAGGTTACGCAGAGGGAATTCGAGATGGGATTTTTACAGGAGAAGATATGGAAAAAGGACTTAATGTTGTCACTTCAGAAGCTAATCGCTTAAAAACACTCATTAATGAAATGACATTACTCGCTAAATTAGATAGTGAAAAAAGTATGGTTGAACAAGATCAAATTAATCTTGATGAACTCATTAAAAAAGTATTAGATCGCATTTATCCCTATGCAATAGAACAAGATGTGACCGTAGAATATTTAGAACATGATTCTGTTATTATTTTAGGAGATGAAGATAAGCTTCTTCGGGCGTTTTTAAATATCATAACGAATGGTATTAGATATGCAAAATCTCACATAGGAATTACTGTTGAAGAGATGAAAGATAAAATTATCATTAGAATCGTGGATGATGGGGCAGGCATTGATGAACACATACGTCCATATTTATTCCACCGGTTTGTGAAGGGAAAAGCAGGCGATACAGGTTTAGGGTTAGCTATTTCAAGAGCAATTATTGAACAATCAAATGGAACAATCTCGGTTAATAACAAACCAGAATCTGGTGCTGAATTTATTTTAGAATTTAAGAAATAAAGAAAAAAACCAGTAAATTGTAAATAATTTCAAAAAATAGATACTATTAAGTCATATGTGTGATATAATAGTAAAGTTAAAGCAAGTTGAATGATGAGGAGCGTTTAAATAATGACATTAAGAGAAGACATTCGTAATATAGCAATTATTGCTCACGTTGACCACGGAAAAACGACGTTAGTAGACCAATTGTTGCAATACTCAGGAACATTTGAGGCGCACGAACAAGTAGATTCACGTGCGATGGACTCAGACGATATTGAAAAAGAGCGTGGAATTACTATATTATCCAAAAATACAGCGATTAAATATAAAGATGCGACAATTAATATCTTAGATACACCAGGTCACGCTGACTTTGGTGGAGAAGTTGAACGTGTTATGAAAATGGTTGATGGTGTAATATTAGTAGTAGATGCTTATGAAGGACCAATGCCACAAACACGTTTTGTACTAAAAAAAGCATTAGAACAAGGCTTAAAGCCAGTTGTCGTCTTAAATAAAATTGATCGACCAAATGTACGTCCAGAAGAAGTTGTTGATGAGGTACTTGATCTATTTATTGATTTAGGTGCTGATGATGAACAATTAGAATTCCCAGTATTATATGCTTCTGCACTTAACGGCCTTTCAGGTTATAACGAAGCAGAACTAACAGAAACATTTGATCCTGTTTTTGATACAATCTTAGAACACATTCCAGCGCCAGTTGATAATAGTGATGAACCCTTACAATTCCAAGTGACATTACTCGATTATAATGAGTATGTTGGTCGTGTCGGAATTGGACGTGTCTTCCGCGGATCAATTAAAGTTGGTGACCAAGTTGTTGTTATGAAAACAGATGGTAGTGAACAGAAATTTAGAGTATCAAAATTATTTGGCTTCATTGGCTTAACGCGTACAGAAATTAAAGAAGCTCGTGCTGGTGAAATCGTAGCAGTATCAGGTATGGATGATATTAATATTGGAGAAACAATTTGTCCAGTGAGTCATCCTGAAGCTTTACCGATTCTTCGCATTGATGAGCCAACTTTACAAATGACATTCTTAGTTAATAATAGTCCATTTGCAGGTAAAGAAGGGGACTACATCACTTCAGCAAAAATTAAAGAGCGTTTAATGACGCAATTAGAGACAGATGTTAGTTTACGTGTTGAAGATACAGAGTCACCAGATGCGTGGGTTGTTTCAGGTCGTGGTGAATTACACTTATCTGTTTTAATTGAAAACATGAGACGTGAAGGTTTTGAACTTCAAATTTCTAAACCACAAGTTATCATTAAAGAAATTGATGGTGTGAAATCTGAGCCAATGGAACATGTCCAAATTGACGTACCTGAAGAATATACGGGCGGCGTTATGGAGTCACTTGGTGAACGTAAAGGTGAAATGCTTAATATGGAAAATACAGGAACAGGACAAGTTCGTTTAGAATTCTCTGTTCCATCACGTGGATTACTAGGTTATTCAACTCAGTTCATGTCACAAACACGTGGTTACGGGATTATGAACCACTCATATAGTCATTATGCACCTGTTGTTAAAGGCTTTGTAGGTGGACGTAGATCTGGAGCTTTAGTTAGTTTAGAAGGTGGTAAAGCGACTGCTTATGGTATTTTACATTTAGAAGATCGTGGAACTATTTTTGTAGAGCCTGGTACAGAAGTTTATCCGGGGATGGTTGTTGGAGAGCATAACCGTGAAAATGACTTAACAGTTAATATCTCACGTGAGAAGCACTTAACAAACATGCGTACAGCAAACAAAGACCAAACAAGTGTCATTCGTAAAGCACGTTCGATGTCACTTGAAGAAGCAATTCAATATTTAGCTGATGACGAATATTGTGAAGTAACACCTGAATCAATTCGTCTACGTAAAAAGATTTTAAACCAAAACGAACGTGAAAAAGCTAAAAAACAAAAAAAATAAATTAAAAAAGCCGATATAATATATAAATTATATCGGCTTATTATTATTTTTTTGTAAATTCATAAGGTGATTGCATAACCCATTCGTGGATTGACAGTTCACGTGCACCTAATTCAACATATGGATCTAAATTTGCAAGATCAGTTGCTTGTTCTAATGATTCAGCTTGATAAATAAGTAATCCACCGGTCCCATCAGTTAAACGACCATATGAAAATAAACGATCTTGTCCAACCATCTCTTCAACAAAGTCTAAGTGGGCTTGTCTGTGCTCAGTGCTTTTTGCTTCATCTTTCATCTTTAAAAAAGCTACAAAATATTTCATTGTTATAATCTCCTTTATATAATTAATAATTAATCAAGTTAAGTATACAAGTAATTTAACTGATAAGAAAACATTAAATGATTATTACTTAACTCATTACTTCAGGGTTCAGAATATCGCGCGGTTTTAAGTGATTTAAGCTGTCACGTAAATTTTGCTCAGCACGTTTTGACATTTTTAATTCATTTTCAATTGTTGCTGGCCCAATGTGCGGTAATGTGACAATATTAGGTAAAGTTAATAAGGGATTATCAGAATTAATCGGTTCTGTTTGATAGACATCGATGCCTGCAGCAAGAATTGCTTTTTTATTTAAAGCATCAAATAATGCTTCTTCATCATTATTAATTCCTCTTGAACCATTAATATAAATTGCCGAATTCTTCATAAGATTAAATTCCCGTTTTGAAATGATATGTTTTGTCTCAGGTGTTGCTGGTAAGGTTAAGCAAACAAAATCAGACATTTTTAGTAAATCATCGAACGCGGTAAATCGAGCAGCATACATCTCTTCAACATGTGGTTTTCTAGAACGATTATAATAAATAACATTCATATCAAATCCTAAGGCACATCTTTTGGCAAGTGCTTGACCAATGTTGCCCATACCGATAATTCCAATGGTCTTACCGTGGAGATCAACACCAAACTGGTCATGTTTTAAATAATTATCCCACTTACCTGCCATAACATAATTATGTAGCTCAGGTATGCGCCTTGCAGTAGCTAGCATAAGTCCAAATATAGCGTCTGCAGTCGTTTCAGTTAATGTATCAGGTGTATTTGTCGCAATAATTCCACGTTTTGTCAGTTCAGCAATATCAAGATTGTCGTATCCGACTGAAACATTAGCAATTGCTTTTAAGTGTGGTGCATGTGTTAAGACATTTTTTTGTCCAGAAAACTCTAAACCTATGATACCAACTGCTTCTGTTAATGCATCTAGGAATAATGGCTGATCAATTGTTTCACCATTTTCAAAGTAATGGACATGATAATCTTTTTCTAGTGAATGAATGACTTCTTTGGCAACACGGTTATAGGCAATAATCGTTTCCATAAAAACAACTCCTTTTAATCATCAGCAGATAAATAATATCTTTTAAAAGCTTTGACAAAATAGCTAATCTGAATTATGCTCTTAAGTAACTTGTCGAATGTCGACATCACATCTCCATCTTAATATGTAAGCGCTTAATTAGCAAGCTGAATGATATTGTAAAGGAGACTTTATATGACTTTAATCGAAAAAATAAAAGATAATATCGAATTGCATAAAGAAAGTTATCTTGAGTATTTACAAGCGATAGTAAAAGAACCTTCAACGATAGGTTATGAAGCAAGTGCTCAGAAACTAGTTGAAGAAAGGTTAAAAGCAAGCAAATTAGATGTTGATGTTTGGATTCCTCAACATGAAGAATTACAAAAGAGTGAATTTTATAATCCAATTCGAGAAAATTACGATGAAAGTCCGAATGTTGTAGGTGTCTTAAAAGGTACTCAGCCAGATGGACGTTCAATTATTCTAAATGGACATATAGATGTTGTCCCAGCAGGTGATTTAGCTAAATGGGAACACGGTGCTTATTCAGGTAAAATTGTTGATAATAAATTATATGGTCGTGGAACAACCGATATGAAAGGTGGAAATGTAGCAAGTTTAATCGCTCTTGAAACAATTATTAATTTAGGAATTAAATTAAAAGGTGATGTTATTTATCAAAGTGTTATTGAAGAAGAAACAGGTGGCGCTGGAACAATATCTGCTATTCAAAGAGGATATAAAGCGGATATCGCTCTGATACCTGAACCGAGTGAAATGAAAATATTTCCAAAACAACAAGGTTCATTATGGTTTGAAATAAAAGTTAAAGGCATCTCAGCTCATGGCGGAACACGATATGAAGGTGTGAGTTCAGTTGAAAAAGGAATAATCGTTTTCAATCAGCTACTTGAACTTGAAGAAAAAAGAAATAAAAAATATCGTAAACAAGAACTGTATAAAGACAACCCAATTCCAATTCCGATTAATATAGGTCAATTTAATGGAGGTATCTTTCCTTCATCAGTACCTGAGGAAACAGTGATTAAAGGGAGATATGGTGTTGGGCCAGATGAAACAATTAATGAAGCAAAAGCAGAATTCCAAAAAATGCTCGATGATTTAGTAGAAATTGATCAATGGTTTGAAAAATACCCTGTTACTGTGAAGTGGGAAGGTATACATTTACCACCTGGTGGAAGTGATTTAGATCATCCGATGCTTGAAATACTAAAAGACAATTATGAAGAGGTTGAACATGAAAAACCAATCGTTGCAGGTTCAACTTGGGGAACGGATGGTGGTTTATTAACTCAATACGGAAATATACCTTCAATCGTTTTTGGTCCAGGTACAACGAGTATGGCACATTTTACAGATGAATATATAGAAATAGATAAATTATTTAAAACAGCAGAAATTATAACCTTATCAATTATTGACTGGTGCGAAATAGATGATTAATAGTTAAAGCTATATTTATATTAAAACAATTAAACTTTATAACTATCGGAGTGAATTAAAATCATAAATCAATCTGACTTTATCCAACTACAAAGTTCATTAGGTGAAACTGTAGCAAAATTAATCAAAAAAAGTATTTGGATGCAAGAGTATAAATTAGGTGAACGACTTCTTGAAAAAGATCAAGCAGAAAAATTTTATGTAAGTAGAAGTACGATTAGAGAAGCCTTTACAATTTTAGAAAATCAGGGTTTAATCGTTAATAAAGCACGAAAGGGGACCTATGTTGTTCATTTTACTGAACAAGATTTAAAAGAACTGATTGAGTTACGTATTCTCATTGAAAAAAATGCTGTTGTTAAAGCTCTACCATTATTAACAGAAACAGAATTCACAGCTCTATCAAACATTTTAGATGCAATGAAAAATCAAATTGAGAGTGCTGATTGGTATGAGTTATTTAATTTAGATTTAGAGTTTCATAATACAATTGTCAGAGCGTGTGGTAATACACGAATTATTAAAATATTTGAATTAAATCAAATTGAAATGAGAACTTACTTAGGTTATTTAAAAGAATCTTATTCAAATCCAATTGATTTATACAGAGAACATTTAAATTTATTTAGAGCGCTGCAAACAAAGAATTTAGCAAAAGTTACTCAAGCAATAGAAGATCATATTATGTATGCTGAAGAAAAGTTATTAGACAATCTGACAGAAAATTAAATTTGAAAGAGGCGATAAGATGAAATATTTAATGACAATCAATGGTGAATCAGTAGGCGAAAATTTAGAGCAAATAGATATTATTAACCCTGGGACAAATGAAGTGGTCGGTAGCGTTCCAAATGGTGGAGAAGCCGAGGCAGAACGAGCTATTGAAGCAGCGCATAATGCATTTGAAGGCTGGGCGGATTTAACTGCTTATGACCGAGCGAGCTATTTAAAAAAATTAAATGATTTACTCATTGAAAATAAAGAAGCACTTGGTCGTGTGATGACTTTAGAAATGGGTAAACCAATTACACAATCTATGGGTGAAGTGATGTATGGTGCTTCATTTCTTGAATGGTATGCTGAAGAAGGTAAGAGAATTTATGGACAAACAGTCCCGGCCCACTTGCCAAATAAACGGATGCAAGTTTGGAAAAAGCCAGTTGGTGTTGTTGCGGCAGTAACACCTTGGAATTTTCCATTAGCTATGTTAACACGTAAGATGGGTCCAGCCCTTGCAGCAGGATGTACAGTAATTATGAAGCCATCAAGTGAAAGTCCGCTAACGGCAGCAATGTTTATGGACTTAATTGAAGAAGCTGGTTTTCCAAAAGGCGTTGTCAATTTAGTAACAGGTTCATCAAGTAAGATAGTAGGTAAAATTATGGAAGATGAACGCGTACGTAAATTGACCTTTACTGGATCTACTGAGGTTGGAAAGCTTTTAATTCGTCAAAGTGCTGATAATGTAAAATTATTATCATTAGAATTAGGAGGTCATGCGCCATTAATTGTTTTAGATGATGCTGATCTTGAAGTAGCGGTTCAAGGTGCGATTGATTCTAAATTTAGAAATACAGGGCAAACATGCGTGTGTGCAAACCGTATTTACGTCCAAGCAGGCATTTATGAAGCATTTGTTGAACGTTTTTCAGAAAAAGTTAAAGAATTAAATGTAGGTGATGCCTTAGATGAGTCTGTTGATATTGGTCCTTTAATTAATCAAGATGGCTTAGAAAAAGTCATGCGTCATGTTGAAGATGCTGTTGGTAAAGGTGCCAAAGTTGTTTCTGGTGGTCATCGTAAAAGTGAAACAGGATTATATTACGAACCAACTGTCATTAGAGACGTTAATAAATCAATGGTCATTATGCATGAAGAAACATTCGGACCGATTGCACCTGTTCAAAAAGTAGAAACAGTTGAAGAAGCAATTAAATTAGCAAATAGTACAGAATATGGTTTAGCAGCCTACGTCTTTACAGAAAATGTAGCAAGAGGTATGAAACTGATTGAAAAACTAGATTTTGGTATTGTTGGTTGGAATGATGGAGCGCCTTCAGCAGCTCAAGTACCATTTGGTGGTATGAAAGAAAGTGGAATTGGTAGAGAAGGTGGAGCAGAGGGAATTGAAGCATTCGTCGAATCGCAGTACGTTTCAATAGGTGTTAAATAAGTAGAAAAATATCCCTTCCTCTTGATTCAAGAAGAAGGGATATCTTTATTATTTAAGCATCAAATGCTTTGTCTAAAATAGCTAAACCTTTATTTAATTCATCATCTGTAATGACAAGTGGTGCTAAGAAACGGACAACATTACCATGTAAACCGGATGATAAAAGAAGTAATCCGTTCTTGTTGGCATAAGCTAGAATGCGATCTGCTTGTTCTTTATTAGGTTCTTTTGTTTCTTTATCAGTAACAAGTTCAACCGCAACCATTGAGCCGATTGCTCTAATTTCACCGATGTACTGATGTTTATTGGCAAGTAATTCTAATTTTTCAGTAATTTTTTTACCGACATCATTTGATCGATTAACTAAATCTTCATCTTTAATGACTTCAATAACTTCAAGAGCTGCTTCACAAGCAACAGGGTTACCTGCATAAGTACCACCTAATTCTCCAGGTGATATTGTTTCAAAGAATTCTTTTTTACCAACAACACCACTTAATGGGAGTCCAGCAGCAAGTGATTTAGAAATAGTCATCAAATCTGGCACAATATCAAAATGCTCCATAGCAAATAACTTGCCTGTCCGGCCAAATCCTGTTTGAATTTCATCAGCAATAAAGACAATTTTATTTTTTTGACAAAAATCATAAACGTGCTTAACAAATTTCGTATCAGGAATGATAAAACCACTTTCACCTTGAATCGGTTCCATCACGACACAAGCAACTTCGTCTTTAGAAACAGTGTTTAAGAAAAATTCATCAAATTCATTGATAATATCTTGAAGATATTCATCATCTGTTAGTTTATTATTTTTGTGATAGTTATATGGAAAAGGTGCTTGGTATAGTTCAGGTGTGAAAGGACCAAATCCTACTTTAAAAGGTCTTACTTTACTCGTCATTCCCATGGTTAAATTAGTTCGACCATGAAATCCACGATTAAAAGTGACAACTGCTTTTTTACCAGTGTGATGTCGGGCAATTTTTACAGCATTTTCAACTGCTTCTGCTCCTGAGTTAAAGAAAGCTGCTTGCTTGGGCATCGATCCAGGTGTAATTTCACATATTTTCTTAGCTAATTTTAAATAGCTTTCATACATG
>CALZEK010000007.1 GCA_945639745.1 uncultured Bacillaceae bacterium | reverse complement strand
ATTAAAATCAAGTTTAAATTCACTGTTATTTAAGATATCAAATACTTGTAAAGCAAGGCTCGCATTTTCACTTTGATAGATGCCTTTATTTTTCAACTTAAACATTTTATTAATTTGTGCTTCTTCTTGTCTATATTGATAATTATTTTCAACTTTTTCGATATTAAATTCAGAACCTAGTTGAAATAATTCTGCTGACTTTCTCTTTGCTGTTTCTTCAACAACTTCTAAGCTCTCAAGCGAAACTCTCCCTAGAACAATTGGGACACCTTGTTTAATAATACCCGCTTTATGTGTTGCTATCTCTTTTAGTGTCTTTCCTAAAAAAGCTTGGTGATCAATTGAAATAGAAGTAATGACAGAGACAATTGGACATAAGACATTAGTTGTATCTTCTAGACCACCCATTCCCGTTTCTACAATTGCAATATCTGCTTTTTCTTCAAAGTACAAAATAGCAATCATTGTTATAATTTCAAATTCAGATGGATAATTAGCTTCTTGATCTAATCTTTTAATAATTGGCAATAAGATATTTAAGTATGAAATAAATTCTGTTTCTAACATCGCTTTATTATTATGAGTATAATGGCCTGTAAAACCTGATAAACTCGGTGAAGTAAATGTACCTACTTCATTATTTGATGTTAATAATCCAGCTTCAAGATAAGCAGTCGTTGATCCTTTACCGTTCGTTCCAGTAACATGGATAATCTTACATTTACTTTGATAATTAATTGCTTTTAGCATAAACCACATACGTTCTAAGCCTGGTTTAATACCATAACTTTGACGGGACTCAATAAATTGCTTTGCTTCTTGATAATTTTTTATCTGCATCTTTTCACCTTAATTTCTTGTATAATTATTTATATCAATTAATATTAGTATAACAAGACTTAAATGATTTTACACGGAGGAATTAGCTGATGAGTTTAAATGGTCTAATAATTTACAATGGTAGTCTATATAGCGATAAATTTATTGATTATGCAAATATGTTAAAAGAGTCAGCAATTAAAAAAGGGCATACAATACATTTAGTGAAAAATAACGAAATACATAGTTTACTTAAAACAAATGAACTGGCTCTCCTTAGTCAAAGCCCTTTAAAATCAATCGATTATATTATTTTTACAGATAAAGATATTTATTTAGCTCATCATTTAGAAGCAATGGGTTATCGGTTATTTAATAGTGCTTATGCAACAGAAGTAAGTGATGATAAAATTAAATCTTACCAAATCTTAGCGAAGAAAAAACTCCCTATACCTAAAACACTTATTGCACCAAAAAACTTTATTAATCCGTTTGAAAATAATACTAAATTTTTAAATCATGCCATTAAATCCTTTAATTTTCCGTTTGTAATTAAAGAAGCATTTGGATCTTTTGGTGAACAAGTTTATCTTGTCCATAATAAATCTGATGTTGAAAATGCTTTAGATAAAATTGGATACCGGCCATTTATGTGTCAAGAATTTATTACATCAAGTTATGGAAGAGATATTCGACTACAGGTTGTTGGAGATGATGTTATTACAACAATGAAGCGTTCTTCTGAAGTCGACTTTAGAGCTAATATTACTTCAGGTGGAAAAATGGATACTTATTTACCTAGTGAGGCAGAAAAATCTCTCGCAATTACTGCAACAAAAGCACTAGGACTTGATTTTGCTGGAGTAGACTTACTTTTTGGTAAAAATTCAGAACGAGTTATTTGTGAAGTGAATTCAAATGCTCATATTAGAAATTTACTTGACTGTACTGGAGTTAATGTTGCTGATTCAATCATTGAATATATTGATCGTGAGGTAAACAAATGAAAAAAGGTTGGTTAATTTATAAGGAAACAGATGCTGTAAATAACCAATCCTATATCGATTGGTTTATTTCAGAAGCAAAAGCACAAAATATTGAACTGACATTAATATTAAGAGAAAAACTACAAATCGGAATCGACGGTACAAGATTTATAACAACTTATTATAATAAACAGATAACACTCCCGGACTTTTGTGTGATTAGAGTAATTGACCCTACCTTACAAGCACATTTTAATGCGCAAAACATTTCTTGTTTTAATAATTATCAGACTTCAATCATTTGTAATGATAAATCAGCTACTCATATCGAACTCGCTAAAATTGGTGTGCCCGCTGTTACAACATTTCATTTTGACACATCTAAACAAATAGACCCACCTCTTCCTTACCCATTTATTTTAAAATCAGTAAATGGACGAAGCGGAAATCAAGTATTTTTAATTGATAATTATGAAAAGTTTATTCATGTGCTAAACAATAAAATAAATAATCGTTTTATTATTCAATCGGCAGATGTTGATATGGGTAAAGACTTGCGCGTCTTTATCATTGGTAAGGAAATAATTGCTGCTGTTTTAAGAGAGAATAAAAATGATTTTAGGGCTAACTTTAAACTAGGTGGTACAGCTAAACTTTATCAATTAAATGAAGATGAGATTAATATGGTTAAAAAGATAATTAATCATTTTAATTTTGGCCTTGTCGGGATTGATTTCTTAATTAATAAAGAAGGTAAATTATTATTTAATGAGATTGAAGATGTCGTTGGATCAAGAATTCTTAGTGAAACAACAGACATTAACTTATTAAAACTTTATCTTAATCATATAAAAAAACGTATTTAATTATCTTTCTATACATTATATATAAACGATAGAATTAATTATTCATTTATATTAAAGTATAAGATAGATAAATGAATAGAGAGGAGGGGTGTTAATGAATATTTATATTTGGACTTTTTTAATTGGTATGATTATTTTTACTTTATTTCCTTTTTTAAATAAAAATTACCGAAGAAGATCAGCATACATAAAGGCTTCAGCATCAATCATTATCGTCTTAGGTATAGTTCTTTCTGTTGTGTTATTTAAGATTAATTTTGTTTTAGCTTTATTAATTGGATTAATTATTTTTATTTTATTAGATAAAAGAACTTATACAAAATCTCGATTAATTATTTATGGTTTAATTATTATAATGGTGAGTATGCTTGCTTTTTTCTTATTACGTGATAATCCTGATTACATTGTGAATCATTTAAAAGAAAATCCTACAAACTCAGCACTCTATGTGACAAAAGATAAACAAGCTTATATTACATATCAATCTGATGAACTTCAGCCATTAGCGAGTACTGTTAAAATATTAATTGCTATAGAATATGCTTTACAAGTTGATGAGGGTAAAATTAATAAGGATAGTTATGTTCCTCTGACAGAATTAAATCATTTTTATATTAAAGGTACTGATGGTGGTGGACATGAAGATTGGTTAAAGAGCTTATCAGCAACTCAAGATATGAATAATGAAGCTACTTTGCAAGATGTTGTTAAAGGAATGATAACTTATAGTTCAAATGCTAATACAGATTACTTAATTAATCTACTCGGAATAAATAACATCAATAAACGTATAAAAGATTTAAAGTTAGATAAACATGATTCGTTTTATCCAATTGTTGGTGCTTTACTTATTCCTTATGACGATAAAGATATAAGTCCTGAAACACTAGAATCAATGTCTGATAAGGAATATGCTAGTCGAGCAATTGATATTAATGAAAAATTAGACCGTGGTGAAATTCAAGCAGAAAACACCAAGTATACTCCATCATATAAATTTGAAAAAATTTGGTCAAATCGTTTAATAAGTTCTACAGCTCAAGATTACGGTAAATTACTTCAAATGATTGCATATGATGAATTTCCTAAAGCTGCAACTGAAATTCTTCATCAAATTATGGAATGGCCTATGGAACTTAATCCAAATAATAAAGATAGATTTGAATATCTTGGTGGAAAAGGTGGTTCAACAAAATTTATTTTAACTGATGCTATTTATGCAAAAGAACATAACCGAGATTCATATGAACTCGTCCTTTTATTTAATGATTTAAATATTTGGCAAAATATACTATTACAAAATAATTTGAACTCTTTTGAATCAAAATTCATTCATAACGAAGACTACCAACTACAAGTAAAAGAAATATTAACGCATGAAAAATAAAAGAAAAGCACGGAATGTATGATACATTCTGTGCTTTTAATATTTAATACCTTATTTCTTTAATTCTTCTAAACGTTGTTTTACTTTTTCATGTTTATCTGTGTATTCTATTTGCTTTTGTCTTTCAGCTTCAACTACTTTTTCTGGTGCATTATTGACAAATCCTTCATTAGATAATTTTTTTGTTACTAATTCAACTTCACTTTCCCATTTTTTTAATTCTTTTTCTAATCGAGCGATTTCTTTTTCAAAATCTATTAAACCTTCTAACGGTAAAAATATTTCTGCACCTGTTACGATTGCTGTCATTGCATCTTCTGGAGCCCTTACTTCTGTTGCTATTGTTAATTCACTTGGATTACAGAAGCGCTCTAAATAACTTCTGTTTTTATCTAATGTTATTTGAACAGTATCGTTTTTAGCTTTAATCATAATTGGTATTTCACGTGACATTGGTGTATCAACCTCTGCACGAATATTACGAATTGATTTAATAATATCAACAAGTTGTTTCATTTCTTTAGAAGCCACTTCATCATGATATTCTTCATTATAAGTAGGCCAAGCCGCTACTGTTATTGACTCACCTTCGTGTGGTAATTGCTGCCATATTTCTTCTGTGATAAATGGCATATACGGATGTAACATGCGCATAATTTGATCTAAGACATGAGCAAGCACTGAACGTGTTGTTTGTTTTGCAGCTTCATTATCACTATTTAATGGAATTTTTGCCATTTCAATATACCAATCACAATAATCATCCCAAATAAAGTTATATAGTGCACGTCCTGCCTCACCAAATTCATATTTGTCTGTATTTTGAGTAACATTTTGAATTGTTTCATTTAAGCGTGTTAAAATCCATTTATCAGGTAAAGTTAGCTCCCCAGACAAATCGATATCTTCATATTTAAAGTCTTCCATATTCATTAATACAAAACGTGAAGCGTTCCAGATTTTATTAGCGAAATTCCAGACTGATTCAACACGTTCCCAGTAAAAGCGTAAATCTTGTCCAGGCGTTGAACCAGTAAGTAAAAAGTAACGTAAAGAATCCGCACCATATTTCTCGATGACATCCATTGGGTCAACACCATTACCTAATGATTTACTCATTTTACGTCCATCAGATGCCCTAATAAGACCATGAATTAAAACATCTTCAAATGGTTTTTCTTCAGTAAATTCAAGTGATTGGAAAATCATTCTTGCTACCCAAAAGAATATAATGTCATAACCCGTCACTAAGACATCTGTTGGGAAATAGCGTTTAAAATCTTCAGATTCTTCGTCTGGCCAACCCATTGTTGAAAATGGCCATAGAGCACTTGAAAACCAAGTATCTAACACATCTTCGTCTTGACGCCAGTTTTCAATATCTTCTGGTGCTTCTTTGCCAACATATACTTCATTTGTTTCTTTATGATACCAAGCAGGAATTCGGTGACCCCACCATAATTGACGTGAAATTACCCAATCATGGATATTTTCCATCCAGTTTAAGTATGTTTGTTCAAAGCGTTCAGGTACGAAGTTTACTTTATCTTCACCTTTTTGTAATTCAACTGCACGATCTGCTAATGGTTGCATATTAACAAACCACTGTGTCGATAAATATGGCTCTACAACAGCACCGCTTCGTTCTGAATGACCTACTTGATGAAGGTGGTCTTCAATTTTAATTAAAACACCTAAAGTTTGAAGATCTTTAACAATCGCTTTTCGACATTCGAAACGATCCATACCTTCATATTTACCTGCATTTCCATTCATTGTTCCATCTTCATGCATCACTAAAACACGTTCTAGATTATGACGGTTACCAATCTCGAAATCATTTGGATCATGAGCGGGTGTAATTTTAACAGCTCCTGAACCAAATTCCATATCAACATAATCATCAGCCACAATTTCAATCTCACGACCAACAATTGGTAAAACAACTTTTTCACCGATTAAATGTTGATAACGTTCGTCTTCAGGATGAACTGCAATTGCTGTGTCTCCTAACATTGTTTCTGGGCGTGTTGTAGCAATTTCAATAACTTCTTCAGAATCTTTAATTGGATATCGCATGTGATAAAAATGACCATTAATTTCTTCATGAATCACTTCGATATCAGATAGTGCCGTTTTTGTAACTGGATCCCAGTTTATAATATACTCACCACGATAAATTAAGCCTTTTTCGTATAATTTAACAAAAACTTCTTGAACAGCATCTGATAATTTTTCATCCATCGTAAAACGTTCTTTAGAATAATCAAGACCTAAACCTAATTTACCCCATTGCTCTCTAATATGATTTGCATATTCTTCTTTCCAGTCCCACACTGTATCAATAAATTTATCTCTACCTAAATCATAGCGTGTTTTTCCTTGTTCTCTTAATTTATTTTCAACGACTGACTGTGTAGCAATACCTGCGTGATCCATACCAGGAAGCCAGAGAACATCATAACCTTGCATTCTTTTCATACGTGAAATAGTATCTTGCATTGTTGTATCCCATGCGTGACCTAAATGAAGTCTTCCTGTCACATTTGGTGGGGGAATAACGATTGAAAAAGGTTCTTTATTTTTATCTCCTGTTGCTTCAAAATATTTGCCATCTAACCAAAATTTATATCTTCCCGCTTCTACTTCAGTCGGATTATATTTTGGTGCTAATTGTCTTTTTTTATTAGTCATTTAATTGCCTCCTTGAAATAAAAAAACTTTTCGCCCTTTAATATTTAATAAAGGACGAAAAGATAAATTCCGTGTTACCACCTTGATTTATAATTATCTACTGTAATTATACACTCAATATTTTTTAACGATGTTTGACACCGACTTTACCTACTGCTTGTTCAATAAAGTTACTTCAGGGTGACCCGTAAAAGTAAACATAAGAATCTTCCACCAGTGATTCTCTCTCTAGGATGTTCAGTTTCTACTATTCCCTTGCAACGTATGTATCTATTAAATTACTTCTTATAATATACAATTTTTTTAAAAATAATGCAAGGGAATAAAGCCTGTATGCCAGGCTTTATGATTTATAATGTAGCAAATACTTTTTCAATCGCACTAATTGTATCATCAATATCTTCGTCTGTATGAGCCGTTGACATAAAGAGCCCTTCAAATTGTGAAGGTGGTAAGAATATTCCTTCTTCAATCATGCCTTGATAATATTTTTTAAACAACTGTAAATCAGATGTTTGTGCTTGTTCGAAATTAGTTACTGGTTCATCTGTGAAGAATACACCCATCATTGAGCCAGCACGGTTAATTTGAAGTGGGATGTTATTTTTATCAGCAGCTTCGCGATAACCTTTAATTAAACGATCAACTTTTTTATTCATTTCTTCATAATCAGCTTCAGATAATGCACCTAAGGTTGCTAAGCCAGCTACCATCGCTAAAGGGTTACCAGATAATGTACCCGCTTGATAAATGTTACCTGCTGGTGCAATATGTTCCATAATTTCACGTTTACCGCCATAAGCACCAACTGGTAAACCACCACCAATTACTTTACCTAAACAAGTAATATCTGCATCTACATTATAATAGCCTTGAGCACAATTATATCCTACACGGAATCCTGTCATTACTTCATCAATTATAAGTAATGAACCATATTCTGTTGTTAGACTTCTTAAGTCATGAAGAAATGACTTATGAGGAGGGACAACACCCATATTACCAGAAACAGGTTCAACAATTACAGCTGCAATATCATCTCCATATGCTTCAAAAGCTGCTTTTACACTTTCTGTATCATTATAAGGCACTGTAATTGTTTGTTTGGCAACAGATTCAGGAACGCCTGGACTATCTGGTAAACCTAAAGTAGCTACACCAGAACCTGCTTTAATTAATAGCGAGTCACCATGGCCATGATAATTCCCTTCAAACTTTAATATTTTACTCCGTCCTGTATAACCACGCGCTAATCGTAATGCACTCATTGTAGCTTCTGTTCCTGAGTTAACCATTCGAACCATTTCAACGGAAGGTACACGATCAATCACCATCTGAGCTAATTCATTTTCAAGCGTTGTTGGTGCACCAAAGCTTGTTCCTTTAAGTGCAGCATCTTGAAGCTTTTTAACAACATTATCTTCTGCATGTCCTAAAATTAAAGGACCCCAACTTAATACGTAATCAATATATTCATTTCCATCAATATCAGTTATTTTAGATCCCTTTCCAGATTCCATAAAGATTGGTGACATACCAACTGATTTAAATGCTCTAACTGGTGAATTTACACCACCTGGTAATAAATCAACTGCTTCTTTATATGCATCAATTGAACGATTAAATGTTTTCATTAATATTTCCACCTTTATTTTTTATTTTGTTAACCACTTAGCTACATCTTTAGCATGATAAGTTAAAATTAAATTAGCCCCTGCACGCTTCATACTTGTCAATTTCTCCATAACAATGGCTTGTTCATCAATCCACCCATTTAGAGCTGCCGCTTTAACCATTGAATATTCACCACTTACGTTATAGGCAACGACTGGTAAGTTAAAATTATTTTTAACATCACGAATAATGTCTAAATATGAAAGTGCTGGTTTAACAATTAAAAAGTCAGCACCTTCTATTACATCGGATTCAGCTTCTCTTAATGCTTCTAAGCGATTACTAGGGTCCATTTGATATTGTTTACGATCACCAAACTCTGGCGTACTATCAGCTGCATCTCTAAACGGACCATAAAAAGCTGATGAATATTTAACAGCGTAGGACATAATCGGTATGTGATGATAGCCTGCATCATCTAATGCTTTTCTAATTGTAATTACAAAACCATCCATCATATTTGATGGCGCTATAATATCAGCACCTGCTCGAGCCTGAGAAACAGCTGTTTGGGCATGTAATATTAATGATTGATCATTGGCAACTTCACCATTTTCAATCACACCACAGTGACCATGAGATGTATATTCACATAAGCACGTATCAGCAATTACAAGCATTTCAGGTACTTCTTGTTTAATTAACTTTGTTGCTTCTTGAATAATTCCTGTTTCAGAATAAGCACCTGTTCCTTCTTCATCTTTATTTGTTACCACACCAAAAAGCATAACAGCCTGGATACCTAGTTTTTTTATTTCTTTAATTTCCTCTGCTAATAAATCAAGAGATAGTTGATAAATTCCTGGCATTGAAACGATTTCATTCTTTATATTTTTTCCCTCAATAATAAATAACGGATATAATAAGTCATTTACTGAAATTTCATTTTCTCTGACAAGTGAACGCATTGCTTCTGATGATCTCAACCGACGATGACGGTCGAATTCAGGTAAATCTATCATGATTTTGTCATCCCTTCCATTTCTGTTATTTTTTCTAACATACTTTCAGCAGTAAATTGATTAGGTATACTGACATGTTTAAACCCTTTCTCTAAAGCTAATTTTTCTGTTGTCGTACCAATACAAATAACTTTAATTTTTAGCGCTTGATTATGATATTTTTCATCAAGCAGTGTCATAAAATTATCAATTGTCGACGGGCTCATAAAGGTAATATAATCAATTTGCTTTGTTTTAAAAATCCAATTTAGTCTTGGTTTAATTTCTTTATTTATAACTGTCTCGTAAACCACAACAGTATCATAGTCAATATTCATTTTTTGAAAAAAGTTTGGTAAAACATTACGTGATAAGTTACCACGAACAAGTAATATCTTATTTGCTTGAGGGTATTTAGTAGTAAATTCCTTAGCCATTTCTACTGCATTGTAAACAGTTGGTATAAAGTCAGCCACTAAATGATGTTTTTTTAAAGCATCTTCAGTTTTATGACCAACAACAGCAATTTTAATTGTTTTAAGCCATGCTAAATTAGTTAATTGATTTATAAACTTTTCAACCCCGTTAGCACTTGTAAAAAAAAGCCAATTATAATTTGTTGGATTAAAAGACTCGAATTTTATTGGATTAATTTTAAGTAAAGGTGCGTTTAATACATTTCCAGACGCATCTTTAATTTTTTGATTGAATTCAATTGCTTGGCTTGCTTCTCTAGTGACAAGAATAGATTTATTTGCTAAATTCATTTTATAAACCTTGTTTAGATGTTTCAATAATCGTTAATGCACCTTGTGAAATCAATTCCTTTGCTACTTCTTGAGCTACATCTTGATAATTTTCACCTGTAGCAGCGTAATTAAGTAATTGAGTTCCTTCTAATGAAGCAATTGATGTATGAATTGTTATTTGATTGTTTTTATAAAATGCATAAACACCGATTGGTGCTCGTTCATCTTCATCTAGTAAACTTAAAGTATATCGTTCTGCTTGTGTTGCTTTTTCAGCTAAAGGATCATTTAATAACTTAAGAATATTAATTAATTCCTTGTCATCTTTTCGACATTGAATTGCTAAGGCACCTTGTGCAACTGAGGGAACAAAACGATCTATTTCTAAGTACTCAGTAATCACTTCTTTACTTAAATTCATTCTATTTAATCCTGCAACGGCTAAAATAATCGCGTCAAAATCACCATTGTTTAATTGTTCTATCCGTGAATCGATTGGTCCTCTAATCCATTTTGTTACTAAATCTGGACGAATTGCTTTAATTTGCGCGCCCCGTCTAGCACTACTTGTTCCAATCACAGCACCTGGTTTAAGATCTGCCAACTTTAAATGATTTCTTGATATAAAGGCATCTCGTGGATCTTCACGTTCAGGCACTGCTGCGATAACAAAATCTTCATCTATTTCCGGATTTAAATCTTTCATACTATGTACTGCAAAATCAATCTCTTTATTTCTTAATAATGTTTCTAAATCCTTAATAAAAATGCCTGTTCCACCAACTTTATCTAAAGCTACATTTAATATTTTATCGCCTTTAGTTGCAATTTTTTTAATTTGAATAGGGTTTTTAACTTTCACTTTATTTAATTGATTAATAATATAATTTGTTTGAATCATAGCTAATTTACTTTCACGAGTCCCAACAATTAATTCACGCAAGAAAAACACTCCTTATTTAGTCATTAATATAAACATAATAAATCTAATTATCGTTAAGATTACTTAACGATAATTAGCATATTCTTCATCTCTTTCTTCTAATGAAGCAAGTTTATTTGTCAGTTCAATTCGATTGACAACTTCATTTTTCAATCTATCTTCAAGGCCAAATATATCAATAACTAATGCTAACAACTCAGCTGAGTTATCTTGACTAGCCATTTCTTTAGCTTGAATAATCGGGTCTTTAATCATTTGGTTTACAATACTTTTTGTATGTTTGCTTATTACTTTTTGTTCTCTTTCTGTCAAATTTGGTATCTTTCTATTAATACTAGCTAATGTTTCTGCTTGAATTGTTAATCCTTTATTACGAATCGCTGCAAGAACTGGGACAACTCCAAGATTAGCAATCCATTCTTTAAACTCTACAACTTCATATTCTATACTTATAGCAATTTGTTCTGCTGCTCTACTTCGTTTTGAAATATTTTCATCAACAATGTGTTGTAAATCATCAATATCATATAAATACATATTATCTAATTCTGAAATATTTGCATCTAAATCTCTTGGTACAGCAATATCAATTAAATATAAGGGCTGGTTACGTTTTTCTTGCACCGCCTCTAAATCTGCTTTATTTAATACAGGTGTTAATGCAGAAGTAGAACTTATTAAAATATCTACGTCAGTCAACAATTCATTTAATTGGTCAGTAGAAACAGATTTGACATTATATTTATCCGCAAGCCCTAAAGCTCGTTCCATTGAACGGTTAACAATTGTTATATCTGTTACACCAGAACCAATTAAATTTTGAATCGCTAATTTACCCATTTCTCCAGCTCCATAAATTGCGACCTTTTTTTCTTGTAGATTTGCAAACTTACTTTTTAATAACTGAACTGCTGCATAACTAATTGAAACAGCATTTTCTCCTATCGCTGTTTCGCGGTGAGCTCTTTTAGCAAATGTAATTGCTCGTTTAAATAATTCATTAAAAATCGTTCCGGTAATTTGATGTCTTTGTGCTAATAAAAACGCATCTCTTACTTGTCCTAAAATTTGTGTTTCACCTAAAACCATCGAATTAATCCCTGTTGATACGCGTAATAAATGCTCTATAGCATTGTCATTATCAATAATTTGCAAATAAGGAATAAAATCATTCATTTCAATTTTAAACCAATCTGCTAAAAACTCTTTGACATAATAGCGTCCTGTATGAAGTTGATCAGTAACAACATATATCTCTGTTCGATTACACGTAGAAATAATCACATTTTCTAAAATACTTTTACGTTCATTTAATTCTTTCATTGCTTCTACAATCGTTTCTTCAGCAAATGAAAATTTTTCCCTAATATCAATTGGAGTTATTTTATAATTAAATCCTATTTGAATAATATGCACATTACCTGCTCCTTTGTAATGATGAATGAGCTTAATTTAATACTTTATAATTAATATTTTAACATTTAGCTAAGGCTAGTAACAGTTGAATATGAACTTAATATAAACTTTACATTACATTTACACACTTTTGACTCAATTTCGTTAAATAAAAGACGATTTTCTACTTTAACTGTACAATTATAAAAGATAAAGTTATATTTAGAGAGAGATGTTAATTTAGTGAGGTGTCTTGAATAATGAAGAAACAAAATCATTTTGTAGCATATTTATTAATTGGTCTTGGTACATATTTCTTAATCAAACAGTTAAATCTTTCATTGTTTGATAATTTTTACTCATGGCCAACTGTCTTAATAATTATTGGCATTGTCTTTTTAATTCATAGCTACTCTACCCATGAATATCAACATATCTTTACAGGTGTCTTATTACTCGGATTAGGTATTCATTTCCACGGCTTAGAAAATTATAGTTTTTGGATTGATCATTGGTCTATCTTCTTATTAATTGCTGGTGTTGCATTTGTAATAAGATATTTACAGACATATAGTGGATTAATTCCTGGATTAATTTTAATAGGTATCGCACTGATTCTTATTTTTTCTGTCACATTACCCAATGCTTTTAAATGGTTCTATGGTGTAACTGAATTTTTAGATTCTTTTTGGCCAATTATATTAATTGGTATAGGTTTTTACACATTATACAAAAAAAAATAATCGCAGAAATGCGATTATTTTTTATTTAATGAATTGTGTTAAATGACGCCAAATTAAATCTTTACCTTCTCCCGTTTCTGATGAAAAGGCAATGACAGGATCATTTAAATCAATATCCATTTTTATTTTTATTTGATTAATATTTTTTTGTTTCATACTTTTCTTTACTTTATCAGCTTTTGTTGCCACGATTACTACTGGTATATCAAAATGTTTTATATAATGATACATGTTAAAATCATCTTGTGTCGGATTATGACGCAAATCAACAATTAACATAACTAAACCTAGATTCTCTCGCGTTTCAAAATATTCTTCCATCATTCTCGCCCATTTTTCTTTTTCTGCTTTGGGTACTTTGGCATAACCATAACCAGGTACATCAACAAAACAAAAAACATCATTAATATTATAAAAATTTAACGTTTGTGTTTTTCCTGGTTTAGAAGATGTCCGTACTAAATTTCTGCGATTTATAATTTTATTAATAAAAGATGATTTTCCGACATTTGACCTACCTGCCAGAGCAATTTCTTTTAAATTAGTTGTTGGATATTGTTCTTTTTTTGCTGCACTTGTGATTATTTCTGCTTTATTAATTTTCATTTTTCACACCCACTAATGCATGTTTTAAAACTTCATCTAAATGTGTAACAGGAATAAATGTTAGATCTTTTTTCACACTTTCAGGTATATCATCAATATCCTTTTCGTTTTCAGCTGGTATAATAATTGTTTTTAAACCTGAACGATGTGCACTTAGTGATTTTTCTTTTAAACCACCAATCGGTAAAACTCGACCTCTTAAAGTTATCTCACCCGTCATTCCGACTTCTTTTTTTACAGGGTTACCTGTTAAAGATGAAATTAATGCTGTTGCGATAGTAATCCCTGCCGAAGGACCATCTTTTGGTGTTGCTCCTTCTGGTACATGAATATGAATATCATTTTTCTCATGAAAGTCAGGTGCAACATTTAATTCATCAATCCGTGAACGAATGTAACTAAATGCAGCTTGTGCTGATTCTTTCATAACGTCACCCAGTTTTCCTGTTAGAATTAATTTCCCTTTTCCAGGATAATGAGCAACTTCAATTGATAAAATATCGCCACCAAATGCTGTGTATGCTAGTCCTGTTGCTGTTCCGATTTGGTTTGTCTTTTCCATTAAACCATAAGAATATTTATAATTACCTAGCATTTCAATTAACAGTTTATTTGTGACTATCACACGTTTCTTTTCACCAGAAATTATCATTTTAGCCGCTTTTCGACAAATTGCTGCAATTGTCCTTTCAAGCTCCCTTACCCCTGCTTCACGTGTATAACGACGAATAACAGTTAGTAATGCATCTTCTCTAATTTGTATTTGTGCTTTTGTTAAACCATTTTCTTTAATTTGCTTAGGGATTAAATGTTCTTTAGCTATATATTTTTTTTCGATTTCAGTATAACCAGATAATGAAATTAATTCCATTCGGTCAAGAAGTGGACCTGGGATACTTGTTACACTGTTAGCAGTAGCAACAAATAGTACATTGGATAAATCATATGTTTCCTCAATAAAGTGATCACTAAATTTACTATTTTGTTCAGGATCTAATACCTCTAACATAGCAGAAGATGGGTCGCCTCTCATATCACTTGCCATTTTATCGATTTCATCAAGTAAAACAACAGGATTAATTGATTCAGCACGCTTCATCCCTTGAATAATCCGGCCTGGCATAGCTCCTATATATGTTCTGCGGTGACCTCTAATTTCAGCTTCATCACGTACTCCACCTAAAGATATTCTTACAAAATTACGATTAATTGAACGAGCAATTGATTTTGCAAGTGATGTTTTTCCAACACCTGGTGGTCCAACCAAACAAAGAATTGGTCCTTTGATAGTATTAGTCAATTTTTGAACAGACAGATATTCAAGTATTCTTTCTTTAACTTTATCTAAGCCATAATGATCTTCATCTAAAATAGTTTGAGCATAGTTAATTTCAATTGTATCTTCTGTTTTTTCATACCAAGGAATTGATGTTAACCAATCTAAATAATTTAAAATGACAGATCCTTCTGCAGAATTTTGTGGTATCTTTTCATAACGACTTAATTCTTTTAATGCAGCTGCGTTCACATTTTCAGGCATTTTTGCTTCTTTAATTTTTTCTTTTAATTTATCAACTTCACTTAAGTTACCTTCAGAATCATCTAATTCTTCTTGAACTGCTTTTAATTGCTCGCGTAAAAAGAATTCTTTTTGAGTTTTTTCCATTGATGCTTGAACACGTTTACCAATTTCTTTTTCTAAATCAACAACTTGTTGCTCTGTTGAAATAAGTACAATTAATTGTTTGTTCCTTTCAAAAACATCGTCTATTTCTAATAAACCTTGCTTTTCTTTAATTGCGATTGATAATTCATTAGCAATTGAATAAATGAGCTTATGTGGATTTTCTATTTCGAGTACTTGAGCTAATTTCTCTTCAGTTATTCTCTGTGTTGTTTCAACATAAGATTTATAATGTTCTAAAAGTTGACGATTCAAAGCTTTTGCTTCAAATTCTTCAACAGGTTCATCAATTAATTTAGTATAGCTAGCTTTAAATAAATCGTTTTCGTCCTTAAATTCGTCAATTTTTATGCGATTTAACGCTTCAATTGTAATCCGTAAAGTATCATTAGGTAATTTAAGTAAATTAGTTATTTTAGCAAGAACGCCTACATTAAATATATCTTTTTCTTTTGGTTCATTAACCATTAAATCTTTTTGCGATACTAAAATAATCTGTTTATTATTTAGCATTGTTTCTTCAATTGCTTTAATTGATTTTTTCCTACCGACATCTAAATTAATAGTCAGCGAAGGATAAACAAGTAGTCCTCGTAAGGCAATTAAAGGTAATTCTTTTAGCTGATTATCCATAACGAAACCTCCATACGACTCCAATATAATAGTATTCTTATTTTTAGTAAAAAAAGACTGCTCGATTAATAACTCCATTTTATATTAAAACGAATAAACGGAGCAAAATTAATCGAGTCAGCCTCTATCTAATTCTTAACAAAATTTATGCACTTTCTTTTGGCAAGTCTTTAACGCTCTCAATTACTGTCCCATCTTTGAAGACAATTTTAGGATTTCTTTCTTCATTTAGGACAGTATCTTTTGTAATGATACATTTTTCAATATCTGTACGGGATGGGAGTTCAAACATAATATCTAGCATAATTGTTTCAATGATTGACCTAAGTCCACGTGCACCCGTTTTGCGTTCCATTGCTTTTTTAGCTATTTCAATTAAGGCCTCTTCTTCAAATTCAAGTTCCATCTCATCAATCTCGAATAATTTTTGATATTGTTTAATTAAAGCATTTTTAGGTTTAGTTAATATTTCAATTAAAGTATCTTGATCTAATGGTTGTAAGCTTGCAATAATTGGTAATCTACCGATAAATTCCGGGATTAAACCATAACCTAATAAATCTTCAGGTAATACTTTAGCAAGTAATTCAGGCGTTTCTAATTCTACTTCACCAGAATCATCACCAAATCCTATGACTTGTTTACCTAAACGACGCTTAATAATATCATCAACACCATCAAATGCACCACCTACGATAAAGAGAACATTTGATGTATCTATTTGAATAAATTCTTGATGTGGATGCTTTCTTCCACCTTGTGGCGGTACACTAGCAACAGTTCCTTCAATAATTTTTAATAAGGCTTGTTGAACACCTTCTCCTGAAACATCACGTGTGATTGATGCATTTTCAGATTTACGGGCAACTTTATCAATTTCGTCAATATAGATAATACCTTTTTCAGCACGATCAACATCATAATCTGCTGCTTGAATTAGTTTTAACAAAATGTTTTCAACATCTTCTCCAACATAACCTGCTTCTGTTAATGATGTAGCATCGGCAATAGCAAAAGGTACATCAATAATTCGTGCTAAGGTTTGAGCGAGTAATGTTTTACCGCTACCTGTTGGACCAATCATTGCTATATTACTTTTTGAAACTTCAACATCATCTGTTTTCTTAGTTGAATTAACACGTTTGTAATGGTTATATACAGCTACTGATAAGTTTTTCTTAGCTTGATCTTGTCCAATTACATAACTATCTAAAGTATCACATATTTCTTTTGGTTTAGGAATATCTTTAAATTCAACTTCTTCTTCTTCTTGAGTACCAATCTCTTCTTCAACAATTTCTGTACAAAGCTCGATACACTCATCACATATATATACACCTGGTCCAGCGACCAATTTACGAACTGATTCTTGATCTTTTCCACAAAACGAACATTTTAATTGTCCTTTTTCATCATTGAATTTGAACATTATACCTCACCCCTAAGTGTTTAACTCATTTTTTATTTCCATCTACTTCATAATCATATCAATCATATCAAATAG